>JAFDVT010000565.1 GCA_018268875.1 Acidobacteriota bacterium | reverse complement strand
TTCAATCTCGGGTATCCCGACGCGGTGTTCGAATGGAGCGCCGTGGAAGAAGATCAACGGGTGCGGCTGCGGTTCACGGTGCGCCCAGGCAAGCGGCAGTACGTCAAGGATGTCGTGGTGAGCGGATTGAACGTGACAAGGCCGAAGCTGGTGGACGACCGGATCCGGTTTGCGCCGGGCGATCCGCTATCCGATTCGAGCCTCGCCGATACGCAGCGGCGATTGTACGATCTTGGCATCTTCGCCAAGGTGCAAGTGGCGGTGCAGAACCCCGACGGCGAAGAGGAACGCAAGACCGTGCTGTACCAGTTGGACGAGGCGCGGCGCTATTCGGTAAACGCCGGTATCGGCGCGGAAATCGCGCGCATCGGCGGTGGGACAAGCTTTAACGCGCCGGCCGGTGGAGCGGGATTTGCGCCTCGCGTGCTCTTGGGCGTAAGCCGGCTGAACTTTCTGGGCCTGGGCCATACGGTGAGCCTGCAGACGCGCGCCTCGAGCATCCAGCAGCGCGCGCTGTTGTCGTACTTTGCGCCGCAGTTCCAGAATTCCGAAAACCTGAACCTGACGTTCATCGGGCTGTTCGACAATTCGCGCGACGTTCGTACGTTCACGGCGAGGCGCCTGGAAGGTTCGATTCAGTTGGGCCAACGTCTGAGCCGCGCCAACACGCTGCAATACCGCTATGCGTTCCGCCGCGTGACGGTGGACGAAAATACCCTGAACATCAACTCCCAGTTGATCCCGTTGTTTTCGCAACCGGTGCGTACCGGCATCGTTTCGACCACGTTTATTCAGGACCGGCGCGACGATCCGCTGGACGCCAAGCGCGGCATCTACAACACGCTGGACTTTGGGTTCGCCGCGCGCGTGTACGGTTCCAGCACGTCGTTCCTGCGCCTCGTCACGCGCAACGCCACCTACCACCGCATCAACCAGAACCTGACATTCGCGCGCAGCTTCAACTTCGGCGTCTTGAGCAGGACCGGAGGCGAGGCCGGCATCCCTCTGCCGGAACGCTTCTTTTCGGGCGGTTCGTTTTCGCACCGCGGCTTTCCGAACAACCAGGCCGGACCTCGCGACGACGTGACGGGGTTCCCGCTGGGCGGCAACGCGCTGCTGATGAACTCGCTAGAACTGCGGTTCCCGCTGATCGGCGACAGCCTGGGAGGCGTGCTGTTCCACGACGCCGGCAACGTCTATTCGCGCGTCGGAGCGATCTCGTTCCGCTACTCGCAGCGCAACTCGCAAGACTTCGACTACATGGCCCATGCCGTGGGCTTCGGCGTGCGCTACAAGACGCCGATCGGGCCCTTGCGCGTCGATCTTGGATATGGACCGAATTCGGCGCGGTTCAACGGATTCGTGGGTACACGCGACGAACTGCTGCGCTGCGCGGGTCCTGGGACGGTGGACCCGACACGGCCGGTTTGCGCCACGGTGCCGCAGCGTATCAACCAGTTTCAGTTCCACTTCTCGTTGGGCCAGGCGTTTTAGGGTTTGTTGGGCAGCGCGCGGAAGTCAGCCTGCGGGATTTCGCGGCCCGGCCAGGCGACCTTTTGGAACGGCCACGACTGCGCTACCCAGGCCTTCATGTCCGCGTACAGCTTGTCTTCGAACCCTTTGTCGAACGCTTCCTTCGTGGTCCACATGGTGGCGACCGCGTCGTGGCCTTGCTTGCGGCTGGGACGCAGGTAGAAACAGCCGAGTTCCTTCGAACCGTCACGGGTCAGCACGGCGAAGGGGAACGACTTGCGGCCTTCCCATTGCGATTTTTCGCCGGCCATGTCCTTGGCCTGATCGTCCATGGTGAGGCCTGGGCGAGGCCACTTGCCTCCCATGCGGCCTTGGATGTGTTCGATCGAACTCATGTAGGCGTCGTAGTCCAACCTGGCGACATCGGGGCCAAGCGGCACGAGCTTGTAATCGGAAGCCGTGTAGGTAACGGGTACGGCGAAGGACTCGGGAACGAGTGGTTGTTGGGCGAAGGCTGCGACGTAGAGACTTGCCAGCGAGACGAGAACTACTGCCATTGCTGGGCGAATCATTGTTTCATTCTCCTACAGCTTCCGCAGACCTTCGATGTCGGCCCGCGTCAGGAACTCGCCCGGGCTCGCGCTGGCGGGGCTTTCGGTGCCCCACATCAGAATGTCGGTTCGCGAATGTACGGTCGTACTGTGCTCCAGCTTGCGGGCGTGGGCGAACTCGTGGGCGACCGTCCGCCCCATCGCCGCGGGGCCTCCACTGGCCGGGCGATCCTTGACGATCATGACGCCGCGGGTAACCACGGCCGCCGGGTAAAAACCATTGATTTTGCCGGTTTGCGAACTGCCTGGCTGCACATCCTTGACGAAGAACACGTGGAAGTACTGCGGCGATTTCAGGACGTCGTAGACGAGCCAGCCGAGTTGATTGTTCGACTGTTTCTTTTCCTTTTCGGGATCCGCCGCCACGGTGCTCAGGAACGGCTTTCCATAACCCGTGCGCCGCATTTTGTCGCCGGATTCGGCCAGGATCGAGACGTTCGCCTGCCGCCTCAGGATGTTGTTCGCTTCGTTGAAGATGAGCGTCGCGGAACTGCGCGTCTGTTCGCTGCCGCGGACCAGGCCTTTCACGATGTGGTACTGCACGGGGATCTGAATCTCGAAGCCAACCTCGACGGTCCATTGCTGGAGCAGGGTGTCAACGCCGTTGCCGGACGACGAAGGCAGGATGATGTCGATGGTGGTGAAACCTTCGGCCAGGCCCTTCAGGACAACCGTGCGAAAAGAGCCTCCCCACTTGGGCGTCTGGACGTCCACGCTCACGATGGCCGGGTTCGCGACTTTCAAAGTCAGGGCGGGGTTCGACAGACGGAGGTACCGGAGATCGTCATCGTCCCGGTAGAACGGCACGAGTTGCCACAAGGCGTCGGTATCGCAGCCCTGGTAGTTCGATTCGGGGGTCAGGAACGGATTCGGTGGCGCCATGGTTCACGATAGACGCGAACCCCTCAACAAGTCCTGAACGCGGAATCAAAGATTTCTCAAGACGAGGAACGGACGACGAGCGAACAATCGAGAAGAATTTCCCGAGGCGGGAGGCCGGGATTGGCGACGCGTTCGAGCATCGCAGAAATCGCCGCCTCGCCGACCTCGCGGCAGGGTTGGCGAACAGTGGTGAGCGGCACGGGAAGCAGCGCCGCATAACCGGTGTCGTCGAATCCGGTGACGCGAATCTGCGACGGGATGCGATGGCCGAGGCCGAGTAAGGTATGCAGCAGGTGTCCCGCCGTACGGTCGTTGGCGGCCAGGATGCCGTCCGCCGGGTAGGCCTGCAACGCCATTTGGACGGCTGCGGCGTCGCGTGGATCCAGAGTCCAGATCTGTTCGGGTCGAATCGCCGCGCCGTGGCGTAGCAGGGCTTCATGAAAGCCGGCGATGCGGGCGTCGACCGTGGCGGCTGAATGAGGAAGGGCGACAAAGGCGAGCTGCCGGGCGCCGCGCGACAGCAGGTGGCTGGCGGCCACGAAGCCCGCGCGGCGGTTGTCGATGCCGACCAGGTCGACGGAACTGCGGCGAGGGTACGGCAGCGCGTCGCGATCCAGAAGGATGACGCGGATGCGGGCGCCTTCGAAAGTTTCGAGAATCTGCTGGTTGACGCGGTCGCGGTCGGGTCCCCACTCGAAAGGCGCGAAGAAGACTCCGGTAACGCGGCGCTGCACGAACTGTCGGCACATCTGCAGCGCGTTTTCCTGCGGGCTCGCCGACGGCGCCGAATGGCCCCACAACAGGACGTGATCCGTCATACGGGTGGATTGGGACATGCCCTGGCAGATGGGTTCGAAGATTTCGGTCTGGCCGAGTTCGGGGATGAGAAGGCCAAACGTATAGCCCGCCGAATCGCCGGTGGCGGCGGGAGCTTTCGTCGCGCGAACATACGTCCCGGAACCGGCGCGGCGTTCGACAAAGCCTTTCTGCTGGAGGTCGCGAAGGGCGCGGCCGACGGTGATGCGGGAGGCGTCAAACTGGCGGACGAGCATCGCCTCGCTAGGCAACTTGTGGCCGGGCTCGTACTTGCCGGCCAGGATCGCCTGGCGCAAGCTGTCGAAGATCTGCTGATGCCGGGGGATCGCGCTCACAACCTGATATTACAACTTTGACAGGCTGCATTTCCAGTCCCTTAGCGCGGGTTTCTTCGCCGTTCACGCATTGTTCACACAGGAAGCGGTTCGATCCGGGTTAAAATAAAGCTGTGGTTGACCATGTTGTTATGACTACATTTGTCATATACCGGAGCAGACCATAGCATGACCAAATCTTATTTAGTAGCAAGCGATTTTGACCAGACACTGAGCTTCAACGATTCCGGAATTGCCCTGGCGGAGATGCTGGGCATTTCGAACTTCGAAGAGAAAGTACGGGGCCTGTC
>JAFDVT010000564.1 GCA_018268875.1 Acidobacteriota bacterium | reverse complement strand
TGTTCAGCCGCTTGTGATTCTTCACCTCGACCAAATAGCGACCACCAACCAACTGCTCAATGTCGCCAAGCTGCGCCTGTTGGTATTGCTTCAAAAGCCGATTCCAGTCGCCGCCAAGGTAGTCATGCAGGATCTTGCACAATTCCAATTCAGCACGAGCGCCCTTGTCCCGGGAAAACTTGCCGGTCATAGGATCGCCACCAGTTGGCCCGGAACCAATGCGGTAACGCGGCTCATCATCTTGTCCAGTGACAGGCAATCGACGCGGCGGCGATGCTTGGCCGGAATCTCGCGCCCCTGCTTGCGATACCAGCGCGCCATCTGCAATTCGCTGCGACACGGTTTGCAATAGGCGTGTAAGTTATCTTTCCGGCTGCGGTTACCGGGAGAAAACATCTCGAACGGCAATACCGCACGGCATCGGCTACACGGCTTCATTTTACCTCCAAATGGCCATCGTTGAACAACATCGGCAACCAGCGCCCGAATGCGCGGTTCCATTCGGCAAACTTCGTCTCTCGATCCATCGTTCGGCCTTGATCGATTTCCAGATGACAGGCGCGACAAGCCGGAACCACGAACACGTCATGCGCCTTCATCGCGCCGCCCTTTCCGTGAATCGACTGGTTGCTATGCGCAGGCTCCCCGTTGACGCCCTCACAGCAGGGCAGCCGCAACATACACGGGTAGTCGTAGCAGAGATCGAGAAACTTTCGGCTACGGTAGTTCATGCGGCAGCATCCATAGGAATGAAAACACCGGCCTGCGCTGCAATGCGCTCGACCGTTTCAAGAAACCTGGTGAACTCGGCTTTCTTCAGCACGTCGCGCTTGCCAGCTTCGTTGCGGGTCGTCGTGCGGAATGGGCGAGACTCGATCCCTTCCGGGTTACGCGGAGTTTTCGGAACCTTCTTGTCCACCCAGCCGAAATGTCGGCCAAGCATGTATTCGTGAACGTCCGCGACCTCGTACCCCATCGCCTCGGCGATCGGCGGATACACCACGCCGAATAGCAGGCTGTTTTGTTGCGCAGACCGTGATTCCTTCCACGGCTTGCACGACACTTCCAATGGCAACGCCTGCGATTGCAGGAAGTCGGTATAGCGGACGCGCTCAGCTTGCGTTGACAGCTTCATGCGCTTTCTCCTTGCACTCGATCAGCGTCCCGTGCATCACGATCCTGTCCCCGTGAATAAGCGTGTAGAGCCAGCCAGTCACGCCATCTCTGCGTCCATAGGTCTTGCAGATCGTCCATGCGCCAGAGACGATGTGGTACGGGCTTTTCTGTTCCCAGTGCATCAGAACGCACCACGACCGTAATCCTCCATATCGTCAAACCGCATCGTTTCGCCGTGGAAGCGCAACCGGAATTGACCCGTTGGCCCGTGGCGATATTTCTCCACGTTCAACTCGGCGACGCCCTTATCGTTCGTGTCGTCCTTGTAAACCTCATCCCGATATAGGAACGCGATCAGATCAGCCTCACGTGTCGCCTCGTCGCTGTTCGCAATATCGCCAAGACCCGGACGCGAGTCATTGCGCTTGTCCACTTCCGCCTTCACCTGCGCAAGACACACAACCGGAATATCCAAGTCACGCGCCAGTGTTTTCAGGCTGCGGGCGACCTCGGAAACCTCGTCAATCCGGCTTTCGGCTTTCGGTGCGCGAATGCGTTGCAGGTAATCGACAAACAACACTTCGATCCCATGCTCCTGCTTCCAGCGGCGTGCAACCCTCGACAATTCCTCCATCGTCGGCGCGCTGCGGTCGTAAATTCGCACCCGCTGGTTCACCAGCCGCGACATGGCCTCCGTCAGCTGCGGCCATGCCTCGTCGTCAATGTCGCCGTTGCGCATCCGCTCCGCATGGACGCGGGACTCGGACGACGCCGACCGCTGGCCAATTTGCATGGCCGACTGCTCGCCGGAAATGACCCCGACCGAATGCCCGGCTTTCGCAGCGTTCAACGCCAGGTTCACCATCAGCGCCGTCTTTCCCATGCTCGGGCGTGCGCCAATGAACACCAAGTCGCCCTTGTGCCATCCACCGATGCGTTTGTCGAACCGCTCGAATCCGGTCGTGATGCCGCGAATCTTCCCGCCAGCGGCAACCGCTGCATCCACGTCGTCCATCGCCGCGATCAATGCCGGCCGGAGCGTGTATTCGCAGCCCTGCTCCGCCTTGACCAGCGCCATCAAGTCGCGGATCGCATCGTCTAGCAGGATTGGCGCATCGGCTCCGGCATAGGCTCCGGAAGTCACGCGGCCTGCAATGTCGATGGCCTGTCGCAACACCGACTTCTGGCGCACAAGGTCGGCATGGTGACGGATCATCGCCGCACTCGTCGCCGTCTGCGCAAGGTCAATCAGGTATTCGGGCGAAACATCGTCGCCCGTGAAATGCTCGCCTAGCGTTACCGCGTCGAACGGCTTGCCGTTGCGATCCTGCTCAACCATCGCCCGGAAGATCAGCCGATGATCGCGGCGGTAAAAATCCGACTCGACCAGCGCGATCTTCGCCAGCGCATCCGGAACAAGCATCAACGCCCCGAGTACTGCCTGCTCCGCCGACACGGACGAAGGCGGCACAAGCGGCTGGCGAAGCTCGACAACCGCGTTCACAGCTGCCTCCGGGCTTTCGCGGGCCTGTCGCCCGGATCGGACTTCACCCACTCAGCCTTGAACCCAGCCCATCCACGCTCGCAGCACATCGCCATCGCTTGCGACAGCGATAGGCCAGCCTTTCGCGCCTCTCGTGCGATTCCGTCAATCGCGGTTTGCGTGATCGCTGCCTTCTTCGCCTGCCGGAGTTTTCGGAAGTCGGCGATGACCTGATCTGGAACCCCGTCGAACACGACCGCCGTAGGCGTGTCTTCTTTTGCTTTTTTATGGCTATTGGCTATTGGCTTATGGCTTGGGGTGTCATTCGCTAAGCGATTTTCTGGCGTTTCGCTTAGCGTTTCGCTAGCGTTTCGCTTAGCTTTCTGCTTTCCGCCAAGGCTAGCGAAACCACGATTCTTTTCTGCCTTCTCACGATATTTAGCGATCTCTTCGTCAACTCGCCCGTGATGCCAAACTGCGCCATCCTGGGTAAAAAACTTGGACAGCACGCGATCAACGCTTGCCCTGTCTTTTGCGCTATCAGCCCGGCATACGGCATAAGCATCTTCGGTGGATACCGGAGATTCATCGGTGTAATACAGGTCTAGAACGAGGTTATAGACGCCATGTTCATAGGTGGATAGCGTGCGGGTATTCTTGGCGTAGTCGCCAAGATGCCGCTTGTAATAGTTCACTCGGATTCCCCCAACTCCAACTGCGGCGCCGGCAGGTCGCGCAACGCCTTGCGGTACAGTTCCCGCGCTACCAGCCATTCCAGCTCGGCGGCATCCACCGCACGCTCGGCATCGGCATCGACCACGGGGCGGTTCATGGCCTCGCGCATGGCGTCTAGACGCTGTTTAAACGTCGTCATGCCGCTTCTGCCTCTAGCTCGTTGAGCCAGTCCATGATTGCCAGCGCCGCATCGTCCGGTTCGGGTGGAGATGGCGGGACGGGTGTTGCTTTCGGCTCGCTCGGCGGGATGAAACCTGGCGGGAATATGCCCGTGATCGTGTAGACGCCACGCTGAATCACATATCCGCCCTGCACGCCGCCGAGCCGATCGATCCATGCCATGGTTTCCAGCATTTCGACGCCGGTCAGCGCCTTGAACGTGAAGGCATTGGTCGTCATGCGGCCTCCGCGATTCCAGACATGCGCGTGGCATAGCCGACAGTCCGTACCCATCCTAAGAATGCCGGGCCAATGATCGAATCTTCTTCCGTCTCGCGTGGCGGGAAATAACGATCGCCTACGATGTAGACATTTCTAGGCCGCCCGCCAACTCTCGGGCCGGGAACGGTTCCAATAACGCTAACCAACTTCTGGTGCTGAAGTCTCGTAAGAGTCACGACAATCAGACGATGCTCCATTCCAAGCTCGTCGGCCAGCCTATGCGCCGTATCGACGCCGCGAGCGATGGCGGCGAGAATGTCGTCCCTTTTAGACATGACCATGCTCCCGAAGCGTTTCCAGCACGAAAGCGGGATCGCAGTCGCCAATGACTTCGCCGACGCCAATCCACATGACCTCACGGTCATTGGCATCCATGACGATGATGATTGGATCGCCGTCCTCGTCTGTTTTCATGTTCCATGCGTAGCTCATGCGGCCTCCCGCAACATCGCGGCCAGTCGTTCGACTTCGCGGGCTTCCGTGACTGCTTTCAGTGCGTCTTGCAGGTCGCGGTACTGCCTCAGCAGCAACGAACCCGTGGCCGCGCACAGCGGCATCACAAGGCGTTCCGGGATTGGTCGGCTACCCTTGCGCATCTGGCAGACGTACGCATCGCTGCGGGCGATACAGGCGGCGATATAGGCCAATTTGTGGCCTCCGGCCCGCATGGAAACCGCAAGGGCTTGCGCGTCTGAATCGATTTGCCGCAGCACCTTGGCGGGAGCCGCAGACGGGCCACGATGCACGCCGAACGCGAGTCTCAGGGTGTTTTGCTTGGCGATGCTTTGCATACTTTGCCTCGCTTAACAACGGTGACGTGGTACAAAAAACCGACCATTTCGGATCGGGGTGCGGTTAATGCAGTACGAAGTAAGCGAGTGCCACGTCATGCCCGCACGAAGCGAGCGCGGCTGCGAAAACAATCAGGACGGAGAGCCAGAAATGGCGGCTACGGACGGTCGGAATCTCCATGGGGTTAGTCATGGCTGACCTCGGGCTTGCCGAAAATGTCGGGGCGCAGGTCGGCTCGGGTCACCGCGCCTTGTGTCGCGGATTCAATAGCGATTGCAAGATGCGGGCCTGCCTTGCGGCCCTTCCACCTGTTCGCAATTTGCCAGAGGTACATGGACGATGAGTCCACCTGTTTTGCCAGGTCATCCAGCGCGCGCATGGTCGGGGCGTATGTTTTCAAATCCATGCTGGATATCTAGCCATAAGCTAGATGATATGTCAAGCATCCAGCTTGATTTCATTCCTGTAGCCGATTGCTACAGTCAGGGGATGATTAGGGATGTCACAGAAATCAGGCGGAATTACCATTACTACAATTGCCACGATCATCGTTGCGCTATTTATGGCCTTTCTAAACGGCCTAATCATGTATATCGCCCACGGAAGCTGGAAAGGCCCATAACTAGAGAACTGTGACTTACGTCTCTTTTCTAGCAATTCACCCTTAAAATCTAGCATTGAGCTTGACACGGAAAGCATTTTGCTAGATTATCTCCCCATACCGCCACGGCGGGACTTGGGAGAGTCAAATGAACGCAGCACTGAGCTTTGACCCGGACGACCGGGCGCAGGAAATCCAGGACGAGGCCATCACGGGCCTGATCGAAAGCTGGAACGAGGACGGCACGCTGTACGAAATGCTGACCGCGCTGTTCGAGTCGGAAGCCGAGGTGCTCGTCGCGCTGCGCAAGGCCAGCGAAGATTCGCGCTACGCGCCGAGCTACCAGTTTGGCCAGTTCCAGCAGCACGTTCGCACCTTCGTGAAGAACATCGAAGGCCGCATCGATGTCGCCGAGACGAAGGACGCAGCGGACGCTGCAGACATGCGCGACCACTACCGCGAAATGGCGAGGGACGTCGCATGACCTCCCCCATCTGCCCCAAGTGCCGCGCCGTGATCCACAACGGCCTGTGCCTGTGCGAGTACGACGACAAGAGTTTCAGCGTCGCTGCGTGCGGTGTCGAGCTCGAGATCAGCGACCTCGACGAAAAGGAGCGCGCCCGCTACGAGGAACTCTACGGGAGGCAAGCATGATCCGCCGCGACCCGCACAACGATGCACGCATCGCCTGGTACTACCGCGTCAGCGCCGGCCTTCGCGCCATGAATCCCTGCGAGTTCAAGCGCCGCTACGTGCGCGGCCTCGCTATCCAGCGCGACCTGTACCGCACGAAACCCCAATCCCCTTACGCCACGGCTACCGTCGTCCCCTTCCGCCTGCCCTCCGCGGCGGTGGCCGTGGCTCCTATCCACATGGAGCCAACGAAATGAGCCAACTCAAGACCCGAATCTACGCCGTCCACGACGCCGCGCTGGACAAGTGCCACCTGGTGCGCGCCACGAGCGGAGCTGTCGCCGTGCGCTTCGTCGCGCGCCTGCAATACACCGCAGAAGTTGCGACGCAGGAACGCCTGGTCGAAGCGCTGTCCGCTGGTGCGTCGGTGCTGGACGCCGCAAATGATGTCGAAAAACCGGAACCAGAAGCCGAAGGGGATCAGGAATGATCGCCCCTCAAGTCAGCGAAGAAATCGCCCGCAAGGTGTTGGGTGCCGTCGATGCTGGATTGGTGAGGGGTCTCGGAATCCAGGAGCCCGGAAAGATGTGCGTCGAGGCGGCAGTGTGCTTCGCCTACGGTCTTCCGCACTCGGACAAGCCGCCGTGCGTTGGCATCGCTGTCCGGGCATTCAAGATCCGACTGAATGACGCGCGCTGGTCATCGAATGAAGTGCGCGCAGCCGGAATGCGCAAGCTCGCCATCGCGCAACTCGGCAGCGATTCCATCGATCAGCGGGCGTTCGCCAAGCTCGTCGCTGAGGGCTCGATTCTCCGGATTGTCCCGCTCGCCTTGCGCGCAGCTGCAAAGCGGATTCCCGCCCATTCGGAAGCCCTGGAAGCCGCAGCGGTTCGTTGTGAGCGAGAAGGAACGGCGGAAGCGGCAAAGAACGCCCGAGCGGTAGCGAGTGCTGCCTATGCCGCTGCCTATGCCGCTGCCGCTGCCTATGCCGCTGCCGCTGCCGCTGCCGATGCCGCTGCCGATGCCTATGCCGCTGCCGCTGCCGCTGCCGATGCCGCTGCCTATGCCGCTGCCGATGCCGCTGCCGATGCCGCGCGCGACCAGGTGTTGATGCTTGCCGCAGACATTGGATTGCAGGCGCTCATCGAGCTCAAATCGCCGGGCTGCGAATACCTGTTTTTGACGGAGGTGAAGAAATGAACGTCACCCATCCACTCGACCAAAATGGAGGCGTCGTAGTCGAAGTCGGCGGGATCGAGAATCCTGCTGCGGCACGCGACGCGATCAAAAGGATCCGCGAATACATCCGAACGATGATCTCGCTACGGAAGAAGCTGGAACGAGTCCTGGTGACGCGCCAGCAGTACGCGGTCATCTACGCGGCAGCAACGAAGAAGCGCGACGATGCAGCCCCCCCCCGTTGTTGGATTGCGGGTGGATGGGGTTCCGTTGCGAGCGGAGGGCGCTGAGCGATGAATGCCGCGCTCGCCATCATCCCGGCGGCAGAACACGACCGACGCCGCTACATCGGCGGCTCGGACGTGGCTGCGGTGCTCGGCATCTCGCCGTGGCGAACGCCGCTGGCGCTGTGGGAGGCCAAGACCCGTCCGCTGCTCGAAGGGCCGGAGCAGGCGAAGCGTGTTTTCACGCGCGGACAGCGCTGGGAATCCGTCGTCGCCGAAATGCTGGTCGAGCACTTGACCAACGGCGGCCATACCGTCGAGATCGTCGCCAGCAACAACCGCTACGTCGATCCCAAGCTCGACTACCTCGCCGCTGAGATCGACTTCGAGATCAAGATCGACGGCGAGGACGAGATCACCAACGTCGAACTCAAGACCGTCCACCCGTTCAAGGCGAGCCAGTGGGGCGATGCCGACACCGATGAGGTTCCTGTCTGGTACACGGCCCAGGCGATGCACGGCCTCGGCGTCACCGGGCGCAATCGCTGCATCGTGGCCCCACTGTTCGGCGCAGACGAAATCCGCGCCTATCCCATCGTGCGCGACGACGAGACCATCGCGGCAATGCGCGCGCGCTGTGCGGCGTTCTGGCAACTGGTCGAAACCGGAGTCCGCCCCGATCCGACAAACCTCTCCGATCTCGACCGTCTCTATCAAGGCAACACCGAATCCCCGGCACTGATCGCCGATGAAGAACTCACCCGCCTCGTTCTGCGGCTCCGCGCTATTCAATCTGAAATCAAAGCCCGAGAAGCCGAGTTTGCTGCGCTTGAGTTTGACGTGAAGCGGTCGATGCGGGATGCCACCGAGCTCGTCATCCCCGACGACGACAAGAAGGTGGCCGTCGTCTGGAAGGCCCGCGACTACTCGTGGTTCGACCAGACGGCGCTCAAGGAACACGACGCGAAGTTGCATCGCTTGTTCCAGCGCAAAACCACGTCCCGCCCCTTCACCGTCAAGTAAACGGAGCATCACCATGTCCACCGCAGCACTCAAAGCCGCGGCGACCGGCCAGTCCGTCGCCACCACCGAGAAGCCCAAGACCATTGCCGGCCTGCTCACCGACCCCGCGATCAAGCAACAGATGGCGCTCGCGTTGCCGAAGCACATGACCGCCGATCGCCTGGCGCGTATCGCCCTGACCGAAGTCCGCAAGAACCCGAAGCTGGCGCAGTGCGACCAGACCTCGTTCCTCGGCGCGATCATGCAATGCGCTGCGCTCGGCTTAGAGCCCGGTGGCGCACTCGGCCACTGCTACCTGATCCCGTTCGAGAACAAGCGCCAGAACCGTATCGAGGTGCAATTCATCGTCGGCTACCGCGGCATGATCGACCTGGCGCGTCGCTCCGGCCAGATCGTGAGCCTGACGGCGCGAGCGGTTCGCAAGGGCGACGAGTTCAGCTATCGCTTCGGTCTGGACGAGGACATCCACCATGTGCCCGCCGAGGGCGAGCGTGGCGCTATCACGCACGTTTACGCCGTTGCCAAGCTCAAGGACGGCGGCGTGCAGTTCGAGGTCATGAGCATTTCCGACGTGCACAAGGTGCGCGATAGCTCGCAGGGGTACAAGACCGCCGTGCGCTTCGCCAAGCCCGGCCAGCCGCCGAACACGCCGTGGTTCGAGCACGAGGAACCGATGGCGCTCAAGACCGTGGCGCGCCGCCTCTTCAAGTGGCTCCCGGTGTCCATTGAAATCCAATCCGCCATCTCGAACGACGAGCGCGCCGACGCCGGCTTGTCGCAGGACAACCCGCTCGTGATCGAGGGCGACTTCACCCGCATCACTGCATCGAATGACACCGAAGGCGAACAGGCGGCGGATGCCCCGATCACCAAGGACGAAGTGATCGCCGCGATCCTAAATTCCGAGAACCTGGACGAGCTCGACGCCGCCGCCGACATGATCCGGATGCTTCCCGAGGCTGACCGCAAGGAGGCCGATGAGGAACACCGACTGCGCCGCGTTGCGCTGGTGGAGGCACAGTAATGTCAGGACTCAACAACCTGTCCTTCACCGGTCGTCTCGGCTCCGACGCGGAACTGAAATTCACCCAAGGCGGCACACCGATCTGGACGGCTCGCGTCGCCGTGGACTACGGCTGGGGCGAAAAGAAAGGTACCAGTTGGATCAACGCCAAGGCCATAGGCAAGCAGGCCGAAGCCTACGGGAAGCTGGAGCTCCCGAAAGGCTCACTGATCGGCGGCAGCGGCGAATTGCAGGTGCGCGAGTACGAGCGCAATGGCGGCGGCACGGGAACGGCGGTCGAAGTGCTGCTGCATAACCTGGCGCTGATCGGGCCGAAACCTGAGGGAACGCAGTCGCGTCAAACGTCGAAGCCGGCTGAGCGCGCTCCCGCTGCTGCGATGGGCGGCGACTTCAACGACGACATTCCTTTCTGATGCTCACCCAGGCCACCCGGAGGGCCGCATGACCACAGACACGACGCTGCATGACCGGCTGTTGG
>JAFDVT010000563.1 GCA_018268875.1 Acidobacteriota bacterium | reverse complement strand
TATTATGTGTACGCCCATCCGCTGCCCACTCCCGATTCGCTCGATCCTCTTCCCGGCGGCATTTATCAGCCGTGGGATTCGCTCAACGCGCGCGGCAGCCGCATCACGACGCGCGACCTGTTCTCCACCCAGTTCCATAGCCTGACGTTCGTGGTACGGGCGGGTGCGACGGTCGAAAATGTCGATTTCAGCGTCCAGCGCCGGACCACTCTCCCGATCAATGTCGTCCAAACCTATGGCTTCGTCGGTCAGGTCACCGTGAAGCCCGCGCCGATCAATGGTCAGGCGGCGAGCGGAACCGTGGTCGCCTGGGGCTTGGCCGGAGCCGACGGTAACCCGGTGCAGGGACTCAGCGTTCGCGTCCTCGGCGGCAGCGACGCCATCCCCGGCTCGATCAAGAAATATCCCTACGCGCCCAGCTACGTGCAGTTCGACGTGATGCCGCCGTATGGCGACGGTCCCCGGCACGTCATCTTTTCCGCGGGTGGCGATCAATATGTCCTGCCCGCCGCCTTCAACCTGATCCAGAGGCCCGCTCCGACAGTCGATACGGTAACCGCCTCGACGGATGCGCAGGGCAAGCCTGCCGCCCTGGTCACGGGCAAGAACCTCGCCACGGATAGCCGGATCCTGTTTGACGGCATCCAGTCGTCGGTCCTCAAAACCAACGCGGACGGTTCGATGCTGGTTTCGCTGCCTCCCGCCCCTGGCGGACACCGGGCGCGTGTCGTCGCGCTCAACAGCGACGGACAGAGTTCGCTGTTTTCGCAAGGCACCGGCGCGACCCAGTACACCTACGACCCCGCCGATAGCGGCGTGTTCGCGCTGAGCGTGAATGCGGTTCCGGCCGGCAGCGATCTGCTGGTCGAAGTGAACGGCACGGGCACCAACTTTGTCGAAGGGCAGACCACCATCGGCTTCGGCTCGAGCGACATCGCCGTTCGCCGTGTTTGGGTGGTGAGCCCGACCAAGCTGTACGCCAACATTTCCATCGTGCCGCACTCGCCGGTTGCATCGACGACCGTGACGGTGAACTCGGGCTTGCAATTGTTTTCGGCGCCTTTGGCCTTCGAAATTCAATCGTTGAACCCGCGGCAGCTTTCGATCAACTACAGTTCGCTACGCAACCTCGCCAACGGTGGCAGTGGCGTCACGGCCGGCAGCCGCGCGTCGGTTTCGGTCAACAATCTGCTCGGTCAATCCGGCGTCACCGCGACGCTCAACGGCAACGCCATCAAAGTCGTCGGCGTTTCGGGCAATGTCGTGACCTTCGATCTTCCCGCGGACGTGCCGAACGGTCCCGCGATTCTCCGGATCGCCGCTGGCGACGGTACGACCTCCTACCCGACGGCACTGAACATCGACGCGCCGCCGCCGGTGATCCAGTCGGCTCTCGCCGGGGTTTCCGGCACGCTCGATTCCACCCGCCACGTCTCGCCGCACGACCTGATGACCTTTGTGGTAGACAACCTGTATGAACCGCAGAGCGGCGGAGAGGTCAAAGTGGTGGTCGGCGGCATTGAACACTCTCCGATTGCTGTGCTGAAGAACACCAACGGCTCCGCGCAAGTACAGATCATCCTGTCGAGCACGGTTCCCGAAGGCGATGACGTTCCGGTGCGTGTCGCCGTGGAAACGCGCGTCTCCGACGCCTACCCGATCAACATCAAAACCAACTAACAGCGGTTGTCGCAGCCGCAATGGACACGGACGTCAGAACAATTGTTCCTGACCACCGAAGTCGATGATGCGCCTCGGCACCTTGAAGTAATCGAATGCCGTGCCCGTCGCCACACGGCCGCGCGGGGTCCGATCGATGAAGCCGAGTTGCATCAGATACGGCTCGTACACTTCCTCGATCGTGTCGGGCTCTTCGTCAATCGACGCGGCGATCGTGTTCAGTCCCACCGGACCACCACGATACTTCACCAGAATGCATTGCATGATCTTCTGGTCGATCTCGTCCAAACCGAAGCGGTCCACTTCCAGCAGGTCGAGTGCAGCCTTGGCCACCCGAATGTCGACGTGCCCGTCGGCCCTCACCTGCGCATAATCGCGAACCCGCCGTAGCAGTCGGTTCGCGATACGAGGGGTCCCACGGGCGCGCCGCGCAACCTCGGCTGCTCCATCCGCATCCATCGTCACGCCAAGGAGGCGGGCCGAACGTTCGACGATCTCGGTGAGTTCGGTGACGTCGTACGGATTGAGCCGCAGCACAAGGCCGAAGCGGCCTCGCAAGGGTGCGCTGATGAGCCCCTGGCGAGTGGTCGCGCCGATGCACGTGAACGGCTTGACGTCCATCGAAACCGTGCGCGCGCCGGGTCCTGTGCCGATGAGGATGTCCATCCGGAAATCTTCGAGCGCGGAGTAGATCATCTCTTCGACATCCGGTTGCAGGCGATGGATTTCGTCGATGAAAAAGACCTCGCGCTGCTGGATGTTGCTGAGCAATCCCACAAGGTCCAGCTTCTTCTGCAACACCGGACCACTGGTTGCCTGAAACTGCACGCCCAGTTCCTCGGCGATGATGTTGGACAGCGTGGTTTTGCCGAGTCCCGGCGGACCGTAGAGCAGCACGTGATCCATGGCCTCGCCACGGCGGCGAGCCGCTTCAATGGCGATCTTGAGGTTTTCCTTGACCTTGGTCTGCCCGGCGAAGTCGTCGAGGCGGCTGGGCCGCAGAGCGACCTCGAATTGCCGGTCCTCTTCGCGGAAGTCGGGAGAGGCGATACCAGTCTTTGGAGACATCAACGATCTAGGGTACCCCGCGCACGATCTTGCCGAAAAGCTGTCCGCCGTAATCGCCCTTGCTGCTGCTCCAGGTTCCGGCATATTGATCTCCATAAAGGAGGACGCGAGCGGTATAGGAGCCGATACCCGGTATGCCAGCGTTGGTTACGCAGATGACCGGGGTGTCGTCGCCAGCCCAGCGGATGTGGACCGGCAAAGGGATCGGGACTTCGTGACCGTCGTATTTGATCTTGGCCGTAAGCAGCCAGGTGTCGCCTTCGAGTTTGCTAGCGGAACTGATGATGTAGCGTTCCTCGCTGTCGATCTTGTCGCTTCGGCTGTTCGTGGAGCGCCCGATGAGAGTGATGCCGCCTTCGACGAGCTTGCGGAACTTGGCATCGAGGTCTAGCTGCGGCGTGGTGGTCGCGGCCGGTTTCGACCCGCAAGCTGAGAAGGTCAGGCAAGCGAGGGCGAGCAGAGTAGTGATGGCAGCACGCATGGCCACAGTGTAAACCCCCGGCGCGTGAAAGTGTAAACGCCGTTACTCAGGCTCGAGCCCGTCAGGGTTTGGGTTTCGCGCGAAACGCTTCCCATAAGCGGCGGCGCTCTTCGTCTGTCGTGCACTGGCATTCGAGTCCGATGTACCAGATCTTGCCGCCGATGGCGTGCCGTTGCTTCACCCGCGCGATGTATGTGAACTCGTCGAAGTTCACTTCTGCGAGCACGGCGCCAAGATGCCTGCGCGGACGCGGAACCGCTTCCTTGGCGACGGCCAAACTTAGAATCATGGAGTCCTCGCCGCGCATGCTTTCGTCGGTGTACACCACCTCCGCTGTCACCGTCATGCCGGTGTCTCCCAGCGGATACGCTTTTACGGTGTCCACTTCCTCGCCGACCTCGGGTTCAAACCTGCCGAGAATCAATTCGATCTTGGATGCCGCCTCGCGGAACTTCGCCATATCGGTGCCGGGTGGCGCATCCTGCATGGCCTTCGCCAGCTTCGCGG
>JAFDVT010000562.1 GCA_018268875.1 Acidobacteriota bacterium | reverse complement strand
GAGACGCTGGACGAGTTTCGCGGCGCATACCGCTACAACCTGCTGGACGCGAACGTCCGGCGTCATCTTGCCGACGTTCCGCAGATCTGGCAGTGGGACGACCACGAGGTGATGAACAACTGGTCGCCGGGTATGGACCTGTCTGGCAACATGCGGTACACGGAGAAGGACATCCGCGTGATTGCGGCGCGTGCGCGGCAGGCGTTTGGCGAATATGCGCCGATTCCGTTCGATCGCCAAGGCCGCATCTTCCGGGTGGTTCCATATGGTCCGTTGGTGGACGTTTTTGTTCTGGACATGCGGAGTTTCCGTGCGGGCAACAGTTACAACCGGCAGGAAGCAGCGGGCCCGGACACCGCGTTGCTCGGGAATACCCAAGTGGACTGGCTGCTGAAGGCGTTGAAGGACAGCAAGGCTGTGTGGAAGGTGATTGCGTCCGATATGCCGATCGGCCTGGTGGTGGGCGATGGCAAGGATGCGCAAGGCCGTGCGAGGTACGAAGCGGTGGCGAACGGGGACGGTCCCGTGTTGGGGCGCGAGTTCGAAATCGCCCGGATTTTGAAGTTCCTGAAGGCGCAGGGGATTCGAAATACGGTTTGGCTGACCGCCGACGTGCATTACACCGCGGCGCACCGCTATTCGCCGGAACGCGCGTCGGCCGGGTTCCGCGACTTCGATCCGTTCTGGGAATTCGTGTCCGGTCCTTTGAACGCGGGTACGTTCGGACCTGGGCAACTCGATTCGACGTTCGGCCCGGAAGTGGTGTTCGCCAAGCATCCGCCGAAAGGACAGTCCAACTTGCCGCCGTCGGCGGGGTATCAGTTCTTCGGCGACATCGCGGTGGACGGACGTTCCAAAGCGTTGCGGGTGGTTCTGCGGGATATCGCCGGAATGCCTCTGTTTACGAAGGAACTGGAGGCGGCGGCGCGCTGACGATTAGTCTCTGCGCTTCTTTTCGAGGACGTCGAAGCCTTGCGATGCGGGGTCGAAGTTCTTGGCCGCCGCTTCCAACGGTTCGATCGACACCACAGTTCGCGTGCGCGGCAAGTAGTACAGGTTGTATTCGAGCGACGGTGCGAGAGCTTCAAACGCGGCGCGCGATACGCGGAAGCGGTTCTCGTTGATGATGTAGTCGTAGCGCGAGATCAGGTCTCCTTCACGGCCTTTGCGGCCGCGGAGGCGATGTTCGGCCCAGCGGTTGGATGCGAGCCCGGTTTCCTTTTTTACTTTGCGGCGCAACAGGTCCAGAAACAGGGGCCAGGGCATGCGGAACGAGTAATGAATTGCGGTGAGAGGAAAAATGCAAAGAACGATCCAGAACAGCATGGGAAGAGGCTCTTCGATGCCATGCCGAAGGCCGCGCGCGATGGTGGAAGGGTCGTAAAAAGCCCTTTGCAGGAATCGGACAATGCCACGATCCTCCGCAAAATACAGCCAGGCGACGCGAAGGAAGATTGGCGTAATGAGCGAGATGACGATCGCCATCAACTGAAAATACACGTGCGTCTTGCTGAGGCGCGCCAGTTGGTCGTGGGATAGGATTCCCTTGCGGTTTTCCAGTAGGTCGGCGGCCGAAAAGTCCAAGGCTTTGCCCAGGACGAGAAGCAAATTCTCGCTCCGAGGTTGCACGTGGACGTACTCGAGGTAGGCCAAACCCGCCAGTATCTCCTTCCAATTCCTATCGGCGAGACTGGTGAGTGACTTTACTGGATTCGCTGTCGCGCCGCTAAACTATAGGAAAGCCAAGGACATGAAATTAATATCTTCCGAGCCCGTTTTCGAAAATTCGCTATTTCGCGTGTCGGTGGACCGCGCGCTGGATCCCAGCGGATTTGAGATCAAACGCGCCATTGTGCATCATCCCGGGTCGGCGGTGATCCTGCCGGTGGACGCGAAAAAACGAATTCTGCTGGTCCGCCAATACCGTTTGCCGGCCCAGAAGATGTTGTGGGAACTGCCGGCCGGCAAGATCGATCCCGGCGAGACGGCGTTGCAGGCCGCCAAACGGGAATTAAAGGAAGAGACCGGATGCAAGGCCAGCAAATGGTCGAAGATCGCCGATTTCTTTCCGAGCCCCGGGTTCCTGGGGGAAAAGATGTCCATCTACCTCGCTACCGGACTGGTGGAGGGCGAGGCGACGCCGATGGACGACGAACGCATCGAAAAGCAGTGGTTCACGCCCAAAGAGGTGGAAGACATGCTGCGCAATGGCAAGATTCTGGACGCAAAGACGAATATCGGATTTCTCCGCTGGAAGTACTTGAAATGAAAGATACCGGGAAGTTATTGGCGCAACTGTTGTTTCGTGACCTGGGAAAGCTTGTGCAACAGATCGAGGGCTTTCCGTCCGGCCTGTTGTGGAAGACCGCGCCCGGCGTGGCGAACTCTGCGGGCAACCTCGCGCTGCATGTCGAAGGCAACCTGCGTGAGTACGTCGGCCGGCAGATTGGCAACCTCGAGTACAAGCGCGACCGGGATCGCGAATTCGCAACGAAGGATCTGCCCCAGGCGGAATTGGTGATCCGGCTGCGAGACTTGCGGGTGAAGATCCCGACGGTGATCGATGGCCTGTCCGTGGAGCGGCTCATGGAACGGTTCCCGGAGCAGCCCTTGGGCGTGCCGATGAGCAACCTGCAGTTTGTGGTTCATCTGCACGGCCATTTGAACTATCACCTCGGCCAGATCGACTACCTGCGGCGGATTCTTACCGGTAGCGACGGCGGTGCGATCGAGTACGTCAAGCTGCTCGAAGAGTAGCGGGGCGAAATACAATAGTTGCCGTGAGACTTTTACTGGCGGTACTTGCGGGAAGCCTGCTGTTGAGCGGGCAGGCGAAGGTGGTAGTGGCAAAGGGCGGAGCGCCGCCCGTGGGTCCCTATTCGCCGGGGCTCGACGCGGGCAACTACGTTTACGTGTCGGGGCAGGGAGTGCGCGATTCGAAGGGCCAGATGCCGCAAGGGATCGCCGCG
This sequence comes from Acidobacteriota bacterium, assembly GCA_018268875.1. Classification (GTDB taxonomy): domain Bacteria; phylum Acidobacteriota; class Terriglobia; order Bryobacterales; family Bryobacteraceae; genus F-183. The sequence goes on along the minus strand of JAFDVT010000562.1, from coordinate 8,961 downwards.
CAGACCAAGCAATGCATCGACAACGTGCGCCTGATTCTGGAAGCGGCGGGCCTTTCGCTGGCCGATACGGTGGCGGTTCAGTTGTATGTGGACGACGCGAAGAATCTGCCCGCCGTGCAGGCGGCCTACATCGACGCGTTCCCGCACAATCCGCCGCGCATCACGCTGGTGGTGGCGCACATGCCCACCGATACGACCGTTGAGATCACGGTGGTGGCCTTGAAGAAAGGCGCCGCGAAAGATCGCGTCTATCTGCCGGGCGTCTACGGCGAGACGATGAAGGAAGCGCACAACAACCTGAAGAAGGAATTGAAGCGCGTGGGTCTTTCCGAAAAGAACGCGGTGTTCGTCAACCGCTACAGCGTTGGTGCCGCCGAAGAAGGCGTTGTCCCTGTCCACGAACTGCCGGCCGGCGCGAAGAACGCGATCTTTGCCGTAGCCGCCAAGAAGAAGCCCACTAATTTCGCCTTCTGCCAGGTGGCGGCGTCTGATCCCGCGGGCTCGATCGAAGATCAGACCAAGAGCGTTTTCGCGAAGCTGAAGTCCTGCTTTGAGCGGAGCGGGATGTCCTTGACCGACGCGGTGGCCACCAATGTGTACGTCGACGACATCGCCGATTTCGCCAAGATGAACGCGGTGTACGCCACGTTCTTCCCCGGCACGAAGCCGACACGTACGACGGTGCAGCCTCTGCCCCCGGCACACAAAGGCAGCCTGGTTCGTATTTCGGCGGTTGCCGCGAAGTGACGCATCGTTTGCAGGCGATCCTGCGGGACGCCGTCGTCATGCATTGCGGCCAGATCGCCGATGCGGAAGAACGGCGTACGCAGGCGCTTGCGATCCTTGGGTTCCTGGCCAACAGCGCACCGAGCGAGGCGTACCGCAATTTTGTCCGCTCGGAAATGGAACGGCTGGCCGAGGCCGGCGCCGATGCCGTAGACGCGCTGTTCGACGCCTCGCCCGGGGAGGAATCCGGTAGCGTTTCCTGGTCCAGCAACGCGCTGTATCATGAGGTCGCTTATCCGTCCTACGTCCATTCGCAGACGCATCCCGATCACTTGGCGATGATGTCGCGCGTGTTCGGCCTGAAGCCCGCGGCGATCAACAAATGCCGGGTGCTGGAGTTGGGTTGCGGCACCGGGTACGGCCTGATTGCGGCCGCCGTGGACCTGCCGGAGAGCCAGTTTGTGGGGGTCGATTTTTCGGCCCGCATGATCGAGGAGGCGAAGCAGGCGGCGCTGGCCGCAGTGGCTTCGAACGTGACGTTTGCGGCGGCGGACATCCTGTCGTTTGAGCCCGAGGGGGAGTTCGACTTTATCGTCGCGCACGGGGTTTACAGTTGGACGCCGCTCGCCGTTCGTGAACGGATTCTGCAGATCTGCGGGCGGAAGTTGGCGCCGAACGGGGTCGCCTATGTCAGCTTCAACGCGAGGCCGGGCTATCATCTGCCGGCGATTCTGCGCGATTTTGCGTTGTCGGCAAAACCTGCCACGTTGGACGAGGCGTACGCCGCGCTCGAGCGTCTGGATCTCTCCACGATGCCCGAAACATGGGCGCAGTTGCTTGCGCCTTGCGCCGATCACTTTTGGAGCAAACAGTCGCGCGTGCAGGTGATGTACGACGAGTTTGCGGAGATCAACGAGCCGTTCCTGTTTCGCGAGTTTGCCGATGCGCTCTCGCGTCACGGCCTGCGTTACGCGGCCGAGGCTCGCATCGAGGATTGGACGGCGAACACCATCGAGCCTCGCGCGCGGCAGATGTTGAACGACCTTGCGGGCGACCCGGTTCGCCGGATGCAGTATCGCGATTGCTTGCGGCTGACGCGGTTCCACGCCTCGCTGGTGTGTCGCGACACGGTGCAGCCGACGATTGTGCCGATCCCCGATATTGCGTGCACAATGCGTGTGTCGACGCGTGCAGTGCCGCTGTCCCCGGACCCCGATATCAAGGGCCCGGCGAAGGAACTGTTCGAGTCCCCGGATGGCGTGCAGGTGGCGATCGCGGAACCGTTGTTGAAGGCTGCGCTGGTGGTCCTGTCGCAACAACGGCCCCGGCGTTTGCTGCTGGGGAAACTGGCGATCGAGGCCTGCAAGTTGCTCGGAGTCGAAGATCGCGCGGCGGAACAGAAACTGCGCGCCTGGTTGATGCCGTTCTGGGAAGGCGGATTTTTCGAACTCCATTCGCACATGCCGAACTGCGCGACGGAGTTGAACCGCAAGCCGGTGGCGAGCCAATTTGCAAGGTACGCGGCCGAGCGCGGCGAAGCGCTGGTGCCGTCGTTATTGGGTTGCGTGGCGGCCTTGGGCGACGATACCGATCGCCAGTTGCTGCTGGCGCTCGATGGCACGAGGTCGCAAACGAAACTTGCGGAAGAGCTGGGCCTGGCGCCGGAGGACGTCACACGGCGCCTTGGCCAGTTTCTACGGATGGGGTTGCTCGAACAGGTTATTTAGCGTCCCATTTGTCGACCGCTCTGGCGTTCAGGTCCCACAGGACTTTTCCGCCGAAAATGGTCATTTCGCAGCCTAGCTTCTGCGTTCCCTGAAAGCCCTTCTGCGCGACGTCGAAGAATCCGAAGTCGCCTTTTTCCAGCTTGAAGACCGCCAGGTCGGCCACCGCTCCCGGCGTGAGATGCCCAAATTCCTGGCGGCGGATTTCCTTGGCCGGGTTCCAGGTGGAGGCCTGGATTACGTCGGCAAGCGGCATGCGCAAGTTGAGCATCTTGGACATGACGTTGGTCATATCCTTCATGCCGGCATTCATGCTGCCCACGTGGAGATCGGTGGAAATCGAATCCGGAAAAAAGCCCTGCTGCGTGGCCGGGACGGCGTAGCGGTAAATAAAACTGCCGCCGCCGTGGCCGACGTCGAAGAATACGCCGCGCTGGCGAGCCTGCTTGAGATACGGGCGAAGTTTGCCGCTTTCATCGAACATCGGAACGCGTTCGAGGTACATGTGCGTATAGATGTCGCCGGGACGAAGGTGCTTCAACACTAGATCCGCGTGAGGCCGTTCGATGTGGAAGATGCCGAAGTCCACCATCACCGGCCGGTTGGTCTGTTTGCCGGCTTCAACGGCATGGTCGACGGGAGTCCACTCCGGGCCGGCATAATGCGCGGTTTTGATGCCGACGATGGTGTCCGGGTACGCCTTGATGACGTCGACGGTTTTGGCGACGTTCATGTCGCTGAGGTCCTGTTCGATGGCGCCGCCGCGCATCCCTTTGTTGACGATGTTGACGAAGGCGAGGACGCGCGTACGGGCGCGGTCGATGACGCGTTGCTTGAAGTCCGGGAAATTGTTGGCGCCCGAGGATCCGGCGTCCACCATGGTGGTGGTGCAGGCGCGGAAGCTGTGATCGTCTGGATACACCGAAAGGTCGCCCGCGTAGGAGCCTTTCTCCCCCGTTCCGGCATAGACGTGAACGTGGATGTCGACAAGGCCCGGCGTGACGTACAATCCGCGAGCGTTGACGATGCGTTTGCCCTGCGGCGCGGGAATGTTTTCGGCCACGGCGGCGATTTTGCCGTCCTTAATGGCGACATCCCGGATGGCGTTGATGTTGTTCCTCGGGTCGATGACGGTGCCGCCCTGCAGGATGAGGTCATATTGCCCCGTCTGCGCGGCGCCACAAGCGGACACCATCAAAAACGCTAGCGCGAATCTGTGATAGGAATGTAGGATCATGGCCAATCGTCGAAGCTTTCTACAAAGCCTATCATCGTTACCTGTTGTCGGTGGGGTCTTTGCCGCACGCGCGGCCAAGGCTGCGCCGACCCATGCCAAGGACTACTTCAAGGAACTCGGCGTGAAGCCGTTTATCAATGCGGCTGGTACGTACACGATGCTGTCGGCGTCGCTGATGCAGCGGGAAGTGGTGGCGGCCTACGACTACGCTTCGCGATCGTTTGTGCGGCTGACGGAACTGCATGATGCGGTGGGCGCAAGGCTGGCGTCGTTGCTTGGCGCCGAGGCGGTCATGATCACCTCTGGCGCGTCGGGCGCTCTCACATCGGGAACCGCTGCGTGTATTACGGGGAAAGATCAGAAGGCGATCCAGCAATTGCCGGACCTCACTGGGTTGAAGAGTGAAGTGATTGTGCAGAAGGCGCATCGTTACGGGTACGACCACGCGGTTCGGGCCACCGGCATCAAGATGATCGAGATCGAAACGCCCGGACAGTTCGATGCGGCGGTGAATTCGAAGACGGCCATGGCGCTGTTCTTCAACGATGCCAACGAGCGCGGACAAATCCGGGATGCGCAGTGGGTGGCGCTCGGAAAGAAGCACAAGATCCCGACGTTCAACGACTGTTCGGCGGATGTTCCGCCGGTGGGCAATCTGACCAAGTGGACCAAGATGGGTTTCGACCTGGTAACGATTTCCGGTGGTAAGGGCATTTGCGGTCCCCAGAGCGCCGGTATGTTGATTGGGCGCAAGGATCTGGTGGAGGCGGCGCGGTTGAACTCGTCGCCGTATTCGGATTCGATCGCGCGCGGGCACAAGGTCAACAAGGAAGAGATGCTGGGCATGATGGTGGCGGTGGAAAACTACATGAAGCGCGACCATCAAGCCGAGTGGAAGGAATGGGAAAAACGCATCAAGACGATTTCCGATTCCGCGGAAAGCCTCCCCTCGGTGAAGGGCCGCACCGTGGTGCCGCCGATTGCCAACAACGTGCCGCACCTCTATTTGCAGTGGGACCAGTCGAAGATCAAGATCTCGCCTCGTGACGTTTTGAAGCAGATGCGCGAAGGTGAACCGTCGATCGAGTTGAACCCCGGCACGACGAACGAGGAACTGGTTGTGGGTGTGTGGATGCTACAGCCCGGTGAGGCGCAGGTGGTGGCCAAGCGTCTGCACGCGGTTTTGAAGGCGGCGTCGGTTTAGGCTGGAAGTATGGAAGTCGTTCTGAATCCCGAAACCGAAGAGAAGGTGAAACGGCTGGCCGCGAGCAATGAAAGCGTCCCGTCCGACTATGTTTCACAACTCGTCGAGCGCTATGTCGACCACGACGAGTGGTTTCGGCAAGAGGCGCAGGCGGGGTTCCGGTCGCTCGAAGCCGGCGAGTCCCTGACGCATGAGCAAGTGGGCGAGCGATTGCGCGCCCGTCAGCGGCGGTGAGCTACAAGATTCGTTGGTCGCCCGAGGCCGCCGACGACCTGTTGCACATCGCGGATTTCATTGCGTTCGATTCGCCGGAAAACGCGGACGCGGTGGCCGACCGAATTTACGAACGCATCGGGCGCCTGGCTCAATTCCCGCATTCTGGACGGCGGGGCGTAGTTGCCGGTTCAAGAGAGCTGGTTTTGACTCCGCTGCCTTTCGTCGTGGTGTATCGTGTCGTGCAGGATGCCGTAGAGGTTTCGCGTATTCTGCACGGCGCACAGAGATGGCCTCGTAGTTCTCACAATTTTCCCCAATAGCCGATATGTCGATAGGGCTGCGCGATGCCGGCAGCCGCTTCGGCATGACGATTTATGACGAATTGGGCCTTCCCGCGGACGCCACGGATGAACAGATCCGACAGGCGCACCGTCAACTGGTGAAGCTCCTGCATCCGGACCTGCAGCAGGATGCCGAACTGCGCCGGATGGCGGAACGGCAGCTAACGCGGATCAATCGCATCGTGGAACAGTTGCTCCAGTCGAGGACGGCTGAGACTGCAATGGTTCGCCCGATGCAGGGTGGTGTGATGGATGCCGCCGCCGTCTTTGCGCTGCACCGGGCCTGGCAGCGGCGTGAGGTGACCTGGAAGCTGAGCGCGTTCCTGTTGGGCGGCGTGGCTACGGTGGCTCTGCTGGCGTTGCTGCTCCCGGAGCGCGACCGCATCCGTTCGCATCGGCCGGCGGCAGAGCCTCCACAGATTGCGGCGAGTACACCAACCATGAAGGTCGAACCGCCGCAGCCGCCTGCGCCTGTGCGCCGAAGCTCGACGGCAATGCCCGCAGCGAAGCCCCATGAAGCAATTGAAGTCGCGGAACAGGACCTGTCGGCGGCGGACACGGAACCGCCTCCCATGGTCGCGATGCGGGAGGATGTGCCGGCTGTAAAGTTGCCGCCATCCGTAACGGCACCGGTCGCTCCGGTGGCCGCCAAGCCGGATTTGGCCGGCGTGTGGCTGTATGCGGGCGATCCGGGACCCGGAGGCATGTCGAAGCTCTATCCGCCGGAATACATCGAATTGCGGTTGGGGCAGGAGCCTGATGGAACCTTGCATGGCGAATACCGGGGACGGTATGCCGTGACGGACCTGGCGATTTCGCCTTCCGTCTCCTTCCGGTTCCGCGAAAAGCACCCCAATCTGGCAGCGGTTCCGTGGAGCGGTCCCAGGGGCGCGGCGGGGACGCTGAGCCTACGGCTGGTGCGTGCCGATGTCCTGCAGGTGACCTGGAAGGTGACGTCTGCAACCTCTACGAACACCGGGGGCGGCGCCGAGTTGAATTACGGCGCCGCGACCCTGATCCGGCGGCGTTAATTAGATGTAGGCGATGACGTCGATTTCGACGAGTGAATCTCCGGGAATACCTCCCGCGGCGGCGATCGTCGTGCGCACTGGCGGCTCCATGCCGAAGCGGCCCTTGAACACTTCGTTCATGCCCGCGTAATCCTTCAGGTCGTTCAAATACACGTTGCATTTGAGGACCTTTTCCATCGACGACCCAGCGTTTTCGAGTTCCTTCTGCACTTCGTCGAGCACATGCTTGGTGTGCGACTTGATATCGCCCTGGAAGTGCGCGCCCTTGCCAGCGATGAACAGCAGATTGCCGTAGGACACCGCGCCGTTGAACAGCGGCGGCGTCGTGGGAGCCTTGGCGCCCGGCTTGCGGTGTACCTTCTTCACCGGGGCGGCGGCCGAGCCGGTCTGCGCCTGCGAAGGAGCGGCGGCCACGGCGGCGACTCCGGCGGCGGTGGCGACGGAACCTTTCAGAAATTTGCGTCTAGGAGAGGTCATAGAGCCATCCTAAAATAAAACCATGCTGCACTTTCCGATTCTGCGAAAAGGCGAGCCGTACCGAAGCGTCGATGTTACGGTTACGCCGCATCACCGGACCAGGGAAATGTTCGTCGAAATCAGCCAGGCGAATTCCGGGCTGATCCGGCGGGACCTGCTCGATCAGAAGTCAGCGAAACGGGCGCTCGACCAGTTCAGCGTCGCCGATTTGATCGGCATCTGCAAGAAGGCCGGCGAGGAGTTCCTGCATGGGAACCTGCCGCTGGGCGACACGCAGCAATCGCCCGAGGACTACGTCCGGCAGCTTTCGGCCACCACCGGAATGCCGTACGTGATGGTTCGCCGCAATATGCGCAAGGTGTACGGCGTGATGGTGGAAATGGCCGCGGTGCTGCGAGGGCTGTCGCGCGGGCTGGACCTGAGCATCCTCGATCGCGGCTTCGGTTCGGTGGACGGGCAGGCGGTCAGCTACTTTCCGCGTACCGATTCGCTGGGCATCGTGCTGCCCAATAATTCGCCCGGCGTACATTCGCTGTGGATTCCGTCGTTCGCCTTGAAAGTGCCGCTGGTGTTGAAGCCGGGTTCGGCGGAGCCTTGGACGCCGTACCGCATCGTGCAGGCGCTCATCCGCGCTGGGGCTCCAAAGGAAGCGTTCAGCCTGTATCCGGCCGACCATGCGGGTGGCAGCGAGATTTTGCGCCGCTGCGGACGTGGCATGGTGTTTGGCGACGTGTCGTCCACCAAGGTTTGGGCCAACGATCCTCGTGTCGAGGTCCACGGGCCGGGCTACAGCAAGATTGTGTTCGGCGACGACGAGGCGGACAACTGGGAAAAGTATCTGGACATCATCGCGGCGTCGATTGTCGAAAACGGCGGAAGGTCCTGCGTGAATGCGTCCGGCGTGTGGACGCCGCGCCATGGAAAAAAGATCGCGGAGGCGCTGGCGGCAAGGCTGGCGTCGATCCGTCCGCTGCCCGCCGACAACGACAACGCGCAGATTTCGCCGTTCGCCGACGGCAATGTCGGGCGCCGTATCTCGGCGATGGTGGACAACGATTTGGATGGAGCGTTGGATGTGTCGGCGCAGTTTCGCGGCGCGGAGCGCATCGCCGAACTCGACGGTTGTACGTACTTGCTGCCGACGATCGTGTCCTGCGGCGCGGATCACCCGATGGCGATTCGCGAATTTCTGTTCCCCTTCGCCTCGGTGGTGGAAGCGCCCGAGGCGGACATGCCGGAGGTTCTGGGACCGACGCTGGTGGTGACCGCGATCACCAACAATCCGCAATTCCGGCAACGGCTGCTTACGTCTCCGCATGTCGGACGTCTCAACTTTGGCGCAATTCAAACCAACGTCATCAGTTGGGACCAGCCGCACGAAGGCAATCTGTTCGACCATCTGTACGCGCGCCGGGCGTTCCAAATGGCGGGCTAGAGCGACATGAAGGTTCTGCAAATCACGGCCGGGGCCGCCAGCATGTACTGCGGCAGTTGCATCCGCGACAATAACCTGGCGCGTGAAATGCGAACGCTCGGCCACGAAGTCACACTAGTGCCGCTGTACACGCCGCTCCTAACCGACGAGGAAAATGTCGCCGGCGGCCGCGTGTTTTTTGGCGGAATCAGCATCTATCTGCAGCAGAAGTCCGCATTGTTTCGCAAACTGCCGCGGTTTGTCGACCGTTTGTGGGATTCGCCAGCGGTGATTCGCGCCGCGACGAGTGGATCGATCCAGACCTCGCCGAAGGATTTGGGCGAGCTCACCGAATCGACGCTGCGCGGCGTGCATGGCGTGCTGCGCAAGGAGTTCGAAAAGCTGCTGGACTGGGCCGAAGCCGAACCTCGTCCGGATGTGATCGTGCTGCCGTATACGTTGCTCATCTCGCTGGCCAAGCCATTGCGGGAACGGCTGCAGCGGCCCGTTGTGTGTTCGCTGCAAGGCGAGGACTTGTTCCTCGAAGGCTTGCAGGAACCCTGGCGTACGCGCTGCCTGAACCTGGTGCGT
>JAFDVT010000561.1 GCA_018268875.1 Acidobacteriota bacterium | reverse complement strand
TTCGGTGTTCCAGGACGCGTCCCGGATGAAAGTCGCGGCACAGGGCGAGAAACTCAGGAGCCGCGGCGGCCGCCTGTTGCGGAATGAATCCGATGAGTTCCGTTTCCTCGATCGTTACACCGCTTTCGACGAGGGCGCGGAAGACTTCGTGGAGCGGCGAAACCTCAATGTTTGTGAGGTTCATCGAAACCTGCGTCATGCCTTTTGACGCGAGTTCGAGGCCTAGCGCTTTGACGAATGGGAAGCCTCCCGACGAGGCGCGGATGCGCTTCGCAATGTCTTTTGCGATGCGGACGTCCGGTTCGGCGAGGTTGACGTTGCAGGCAATCAGAATGCGCCTCGCGCCGATGGCGGATGCTCCGGCGGTGGGATGCAGCGCAGGGCCTCCAACGTCCGGTTCACGGCCCGCGGTCGATTCGCGCAGAAGTTCGAAGCCGCCTCTGCGGACGTCTTCGAGCTTGACGCCGTGGCGCGACGCGAATTCGTAAAAATACGATGGCACTTGCGCCTGCTTCCAAAGCTCCACCGCGAGCAAGTGAGCGCATCCGGCACAATCCGGCATGCTTGATCCTTCAAGCGGTACGAATGGAATCACGTCAGCGGCGCCGATGCGCGGATGGACACCAACATGCTTCGTCAGGTCAATGAGGCGCGATGCCGTGATCGCACCGGCCAACGCTCCATTGCGAACAGCCTCAGGCTCGCCGGCAAACGTGATGACGCTGCGATTGTGGTCGGCGTCCGACTCGCAACCCAGCAGCAGTACGCCGGGCGTTGCGGCGATGGCGTCCCGTATCTGCGCGACGACCGCGAGGTCGCGGCCTTCGGAAAAATTCGGGACGCACTCGATCACGACGCTATTTTTGCCCCGCGGGCGTTTGCGGTTCAAACGCGGTGTGGCTGTATTCTTCCGGCCAGACCTTCACCTGCGTCGTGAACTTGAACGGATGCTTCGTGCCGCTGGGGAAGGTGAGTTCGACGAAGTACGCCGCGTAGCCTTTTTCGAGCTTCGGCGCCTTGGCGACCCATTCACCGGGCTTGGTTTCGGACAGATCCTCGGACTTGTAGACGCGGCCGATCTTTTCCACGCGGAAGTCCCGCGCATCGGGGTTCTTGGCCATCCACACTTTCACGGCGGTGGGCTTGTCCTTGGACTTCACCACGATGTCGCCGTTCTTTTCCGCTTTCCATTCGTATTCGGGAGGTTTGTTGCCCTTGATCGCCGCGTCGACAAAGGCGATGACGCTGGGCAGCGCGTCCGAACCGCTGAGACTGTGGTCGGCGTTGGGAACGTAGCGGAGGTACTTTTCGCCCTTCAGTTTGTCCCAATAAAACTGCGAGGAATCCGGGATGAAGAACTGATCGCCGGCCGCGTTGACGATGAACTTCGGCATCGTGAGACGGTCGCGGTATTCGAACGGCTCTTCGATCTTCATGAGCTCTTTGTAGCGCTTGGTGCGCGTCCAGTTCATGATGCCGGCCTGTTCGTAATCCTTGATCGCCGGGGCCCAAAAGCCGTACACGCGCCAGTGATGTTCGAACGACGGCACGATGTTCAGCATGTCGATGACGATGGGTACGATGGCCTTGACGCGCTTGTCCACGGCGGCCGTGGTCCAGGTGGTCCAGCCTCGTTTCGACGCGCCTCCGACGACGAACTGATCCACCTTGAGCTTGCCTCCCGCATCGGACGCGCAGAACGCTGTCACGGCATCCATGGCGCGAACGGCGGCCTTGGTCATGGGCAGGCGCAAGGGCCACTGTTCGTCGCCGCCACGCAGGAACTTGTCCCACGTGTAAGCGATGATGGCGTCCTCGGTGCGCGGCTTGCCGTCATCGGGGAACACCAGCGGCTGATTGGGAATCATGCGGAGTTCGACGGCCACGGCGCCGGTGTCGATGGCGACTTGTGCGGTGAGAATATCGGGTCGCGACGGCGGCTTCGGATTGGTGGTGCTGCCGCCGGAAATGAAGAGGAATGCGGTGTTTGTTTTGACGCCATCGGGGATGTAAACGGTCACCCAATGGCGCCAGATTGGCTTGTCCACCTCTTGTTCGGTCCGCCACTTCTGGGACGTCATATCGAGGACGTAGGCCTTGAAGCCTTTGCCCTCCATGGTGTTCACCAGTTCCCACTTGAAGTGCGAATCGGGGGCCTTGACGTAGCGGTCAAGAGCAGTCTCATCCGCCGCGGTTAACGTGAGCAGCAGACCGAAAAAGAGAGTGGCACAGCGCATAGCTAGTTGTCAGTCTATGCTGCCATATTATTTTTCTGTTAGCGCGGCTACGCCGGGCAGTTCGATGCCGGACAGGAATTCGAGAGACGCGCCACCACCGGTGGAGACGTGCGAAATCTTGTCGCTGAGGCCCGCGGTTTTGATGGCTTTTTCGGAGTCGCCACCGCCGACCACGGAGATCGCGTTCGATGCGGCGACAGCCTTTGCCAGCGCCATCGTGCCCTTGTCAAACGGGGGCTTTTCGAACACGCCCATAGGACCGTTCCAGATGATGGTCTTGGCGCCGGCGATCACTTTTTCATACGCCGCGATGGTGGCGGGACCGATGTCGAGCGCCATCTTGCCGTCGGGGATGACCGTGACGACTTCGTTCTCTGCACCTTCCTTGAACTCCGCCGCGACGACGTGATCGGTGGGCAATAGCAGCTTGTCTCCAGCTTCCGCCATCAGCTTTTTGGCGAGTTCGATCTTGTCGTCTTCCACCAGCGAATTGCCGGTCGGCTCGCCCTTGGCCTTGGCGAACGTGTAGGCCATCGCGCCGCCGATCAGCAGCTTGTCGACCACCTTCATCATGTTCTGGATGACTTCGATTTTGTCCGAAACCTTGGCTCCGCCGAGGATCGCGACGCAGGGCCGTTCGGGGTTCCGCGTGACCTTGAACAGGTATTCGAGTTCCTTGTCCATCAGCAGGCCAGCGGCGGCTTGCGGCATGAACTGGATCATGCCCACGGTGGAGGCGTGCGCGCGGTGCGCGGTGCCGAACGCGTCGTTGACATAGACGTCGGCGAGCGATGCTAGTTTTTTAGCAAACGCGGAGTCGTTGCCTTCTTCTTCCGGATGGAAGCGCAGGTTTTCGAGCAGCAGAATGCCGCCCGGGGCGGGCTTCATCGACTCCACTTCCGGACCGACGCAATCCGGCGCCATGATCACTTGCTTGCCCAGCAGTTCGCTGAGGCGGGCGGCCACCGGAGCGAGGCTCATCTCCGGGTTGCGCTTGCCCTTGGGACGGCCCAGGTGGCTGGCGAGGACAACGCCCGCGCCTTGTTCGAGCGCGTACTGAATCGTCGGCAGCGACGCCTTGATGCGCTTGTCGGAGGTAATCTTGCCGCCTTCGAGCGGGACGTTGAAGTCCACGCGGATGAAGACGGTTTTGTTCTTCAGATCGAGATCCCGGATCGAGAGTTTTGCCATGATTTTGGGGTGAAAATCAATGGTATCAGTTCTTTTTTGCGGGTTCGCGCACGGAACGTTCCGTCGTATCGTTGGGGTCGGTGGACACCGGTTGGTCGCGCCACAGCCAGCGCATCATTTCGGGCAGCATCATGCCGCCCATCTTCGAACTGTGACGATGGATGCCGAAGGCGTAGCTGAGGTCATAGCCCTTTTCGGTGAGGGCTTTGACCATGCGCACATTCTGGTAAAACCAGTCGCGCTTCTGGTTGTATTCCTGGTTGCGCGGGTTGATTCCCCGGTTGTCGTTGCGGCCGTCCTGCAGAAAGATGCGGATCGGTTTTTTGGGCGAACTGGCAATGATGTCCGGGTACTGGTGGCCGCCGCGGAGGTCGGTAAAGCTGCCGATGAAGCTGATGACTTTGCGGAAATGATCCGGGCGGTGCCACGCGACGTTGAACGCGGCGATGGCGCCGGAACTGGACCCGCCGATGCCGTGATCGTCGGGATTCTTCGAGATGTTGTAGTCCTTGTACAGCACCGGCAGCAGTTCATCGACAATCACGCGTGGGTACTTGTCGTCGAGCGCGTTGTATTCCTGCGGGCGGTTGGTGTCGCGGTCGCCCCAGTTGCTGAGCGTGGGTTCGGGCTGGTCGGGACGGCGGCCTGGATTGATGAAAACGCCGATCATCACGGGAATTTCGCGGCGGTAAATCAGGTTGTCGAAGACATTGTGGGCGCGAATGTCGGCGTCCGGGTTCATAAAGGCCTGGCCGTCCTGAAAGATCATCAGGCTGGCCGGAACCTTGGCGTCGTACTGGGCGGGGACGTACACCCAGTAGGTATGCTGCGTGCCTTCATATGCTTTGCTCGGCAGCGTGTACGGCCCTTTGATTTCGCCCTTGGGCACACCTTCCTGGGCGAGCGAATCAGGGCCCAGCTTGTACAACGAATCCGGCGGTGGGGCGAGTTGTTGCGCGAATGCGGCAACGCATAAAAAGGCGGCGGCGAATACCTTCATCATGATGGTCCCGCCAACTTATCATAAAAGTTGATCCTGCCAATTGATGCGCATCTGCCCGCGATTGTGGCCGCGGTGCGAGAGGGAAACGCCGTCATCGAAGCCTCGCCGGGTGCGGGCAAAACCACGCAAGTGCCATCCGCGTTGATGTCGCTTGGTACGGTGCTGGTGCTGGAACCTCGCCGGATCGCGGCGCGCATGGCGGCACGGCGCGTGGCCTCCCAACTGGGTGTCAAGCTAGGGGCGGAAGTCGGCTACCAGGTGCGGTTCGAAGATGTTTCCAGCGCGTCGACGCGAATCCGGTTTGTCACCGAAGGCGTGCTGACACGGCGCATGATCGCGGACCCGGAGTTGCGCGGCACGCAGATTGTCGTGCTGGACGAGTTCCACGAGCGGCACCTGGATACGGACCTCGCGCTGGCGTTG
>JAFDVT010000560.1 GCA_018268875.1 Acidobacteriota bacterium | reverse complement strand
TGGCAGGGCCGCGAGGCGAGGTTCGGCACCAACCCCATCTGCGTCTCTTTGCCGGGTCCTGACCAATGGCTGCTCGACATGGCCACCACCACCGTCGCCATGAACCGCATCTACAAAGCGGAAGCGAGCGGCGAACCCACGGTTCCCGAAGGCTGGGCGCTCGATGCGCAAGGCCAGCCCACCACGGTGACGGCGGAAGCGGTAAAAGGCTCGCCCATGCCCCTGGGAGGCTACAAAGGCAGCGGCCTCGCATTCCTGATCGAGATTCTTTGCGCCGTCCTTTCGGGAGGCGCCATCAGCACGCAGGTCGGAGGTTTGCGGGTCACCGAACGCCCCATCCGGACGAGCCATTTTTTCCTGGCGATGGACGTCGCAAGGTTCATGCCGGTAGCCGAGTTCACCGCGCGCATGGAGATGCTCGTGAACATGGTAAAAAGCTCGGCACCGGCGGTCGGCTACGACGAAGTTCTGGTGGCCGGCGAGCCCGAATGGCGCATGGAAGCCGAGCGCCGCGAACACGGCATCCCCATCGCCAAAGGCATCTGGGAAAGCCTCGAAAAGCTCGCCCGAACGTGACACACTTTAAGAGCATGCTCGCCCTCGCCGCGCTCGTCTGCCAACTCGCCGCTCAGGAACCCGCCTCCTTCGCCCTCTCCGGCGACTGGAGCCTTCGCGTCTCGCTCCCCGGCACCGCCAGCGGCCAAACCCTCCGCGTCACGCCCGCCGCACTCATCACCGTCACCGGCGAAACCTACGAGGATGTCCCCGTCTTCAACCCCAAGGCCGGAGGCTGGATCAAAGGCGCGCAGCTCAAAGGCGTCCGCGCGCAGGAAACCACGAGTCCCAAGCTGCTCGTGCCGGAATCGCTCGTCATCGAAGGCCTCACGCGAGGCAAGGACTATGAAGCCGACCTCGTATGGGGAACCTTTGGACGTCTCACCGAAGACAATCCCAAGACGATGACCGCCAGCTACCGCCATGCGCAGATGCGGCTCGATTCCGTGATCCTCACCGCCGACGGACGCATCGTCCTGCGCCAAGGCGAACCTCGCGCCGCCGCTCCGCGGGCCCCTCAGCTTGCCGAAGGCGAACGCCTGCTCGGCAACATCTACCTGCCCGGTTACATCCCAAAACTCACGCAGGACAATCTCTTCCCGGTCCTTGAAGAAGAGTTTCCGGACCTGCCCGCCACGCGCTACGCGGCCATCGCCCGCATCGTCAAGAAGATCCGCGACACCGGCAAGCTTCGCATCCTCGCCTGGGGCGACAGCGTCACCGACGGCAGCTATCTCGCCAATCCCGGGCAGCGCTGGCAGGAACAGTTCGTGTCGCGCCTGCGGTCTCAATTTCCCGCCGCGAACATCGAACTCGTCACCGAAGCCTGGGGCGGGCGCAACACCTCGAGCTACCTCAATGAGCCGCCCGGCAGCGTGCACAATTACGAGGAAAAGGTGCTGGCCGTTAAGCCCGATGTCGTGATTTCGGAGTTCGTGAACGACGCTGGTTCCAAGCCGGCCGTCATCGAGGAGCGCTACACAAAATTGCTGAAGGACTTTCAGAACATCGGCTCCGAGTGGATCATCCTTACGCCGCATTACGTCCGGCCCGACTGGATGAATCTCGACCGCGAACGCGACATCGACGACGACCCGCGTCCCTACGTCACCGCCCTGCGAGCCTTTGCCGCCCGTCATAAGGACGAGGTCGCCCTGGCCGACGCATCGCTCCGTTACGGCCGCCTGTGGCGCCAGGGCATCCCCTACAACACGCTGATGCTCAACGCCATCAACCATCCGGACGCGCGCGGCATGCAAATCTTCGCCGATGCGTTGATGGCGCTGTTCGAAGAATAAACTTACAGTCCGAAGTACGAACCCGGAGCCTCGGGCGTCCCCGCCTGCGCCGCCGCCACGCGTTCTACCGTCCATTCCTCTTCGTGGCGAACGCACTCGCCAGGATCGAGCGACACGATCGGACTCAGAGTTTCCAGTTCCAGCATTTCGTGATTGGAAAACAGTTCGAACGAACAGCCCATGTCCGGGTAATCCATGTGGTCGTACCCTTGGCTGCGCTTGCGGAACACATATCCGTTCCACACATACGCGCACCACGTGTCTTCGGCAAAGCTCCCGATCTTTTGCGGACGCCCCACGATCGACGAATCCTGCCGCAGCGTGAAGCATTTTTCGTGGAACTTCCAGCGTGCATCCGACAGATCGGTGTACGGCCACATCACCAACGGGTTCGACGGCGCGAGGTCTACGGGATGCTTGCCCCGCGGCGGAAACGGTGCGATCGCCCAGCCGCCCGGGTTCATGATGGTCAACGCCCACGGCGCCAGCTCAATCCGCCAGTGCGATGTGTTGTAAACCTGATGCGTGATGCACACCACGCCGCGGTCAATCTCGATCGCCATCTCTTTGATCAGCCCGGTGCGAGCCTCCCGGCCGCCGCGCACGATCAGGCGGTAATCCTCCACCTGCTCGATCTCCACTGGCTGATTGTCGTCTACCCAGGTGACCGCTTTGCGTTCCGGTGCCACCCACAGGCGATGCCCGCCTCGAATCCGAAGCTCCGCGTTGGGATCCTCGCCCTCCAGCACCTGGAAGAGATTGGGTCCATCTCCCAGAGTCAGCGACATCACGCGCGGGCCGTAGTCCAAAGGCACTAAAAGTCTATAGTCTCCGCCCGTTACCAATAGCTGCCGGTCGCCAGTTTCCTTGACTTCGATCATAAAGTTACGTTTGCTCAATATACACTAAACCCGGTACCTGGCCGACCAATTCCAATCCTCTTCTGCCGCGAGTTGGAAAACCGTATACACTGTCCGCTGGATGAATCGCCGCCGTTTCCTTACTGCCTTAAGCTGTTGCGCCTGCCACCCCGCCTTGGCCGCGACGCGCACCCGTATCACCGCCATTCGCACGCGAAAGCACACGATCGGCCGGCGCGATTATCTGTTCACCGAAATTGAGACGGAAGCGGGCGTCACCGGGCTTGGCGAGGCCTCGATCTCCGGACGGATCGAGATCGTCGAACAGGCCGTCCAATGGTTCCGGCCGTACCTGATGGGCAAGGACCCCGGCGGCATCGAGGAACACTGGAACCGGGCCTATTATGAGCTCTCGCGGTACCGCAACGGGCCGGTCCTGATGACCGCGCTCGCCTCGGTGGACATCGCGCTATGGGACATCGCCGGCAAGACGCTCGGCGAACCGGTTTGGAGGCTGCTCGGCGCGTCCGAAGCAAAGCCCATGAAGCTGTATTACAGCCACTGGAGCCAGGCTCTCGAACCTCGCACGCCGGCGGGTTTGCGCGACCTCGCCACCCGTACCCGGGCGGACGGTTGGCAATGTGTGAAGTGGGTACTGCCGAAGGGCGGGACGGAAGCGGAACGCCTCCACCGGTTGACCGCCGAAGTGGAAGCCGTGCGCGCGGG
>JAFDVT010000055.1 GCA_018268875.1 Acidobacteriota bacterium | reverse complement strand
GCCTCGACAAACTTCACTGTCGGCAACGGTGCGGCCACCCTGACCGCAAACTACCTCGCCAACACCGCGCCCACCGCATCCATTGGTGCCTCCGGTGCGACAACGATAGCCGCGGGATCGACGGCCACGATCCTCTATTCCTCAAGCGACTCCACCTCGAACCTTTCCCAATGGCGGGTGAGTCTCCTGCCAAACTCGGCAAACTGGACGCCGATAGCCGGAGGAAGCCAGTCGGCACAGTTCAACTTCACCTTCCCCACCGCCGGCGCCTACACCTTCAAACTCGAAGTCGTCGACACCCTGGGCGCAAGCGCCACGGCGCAGCTGACCTTCACCGTGCAGTCGCAGGTTTCGGTCACGCCAAACCCGGTCGCCCCGGGGCAGACTGTCACCGTGAGCTACACCGGAGCACCGACAACGTCCTCCTGGCTTGGCATCTACTCCTCGTCCGGAAGCGACACGAGTCCCATCAAGTCCGGATCTGTGCCCAGCGCGGGTTCGGGCTCGGTGAACTTTGCCGTCGACAGCCTCCTGCCACCCGGCACCTACAATGCCCGGCTCTTCCAGGCAACGGGCGGTTATGTCAAACTGGGAACCTCAGGCAATTTCACGGTCCAGGCGGCCGCAACTTACAGCCTCACTGTCAATGGCGGCACTGGCAGCGCGAGCGGCCTTTCCGCCAACGCCCAGGTCGCCATCCAGGCGACACCGCCCGCAGGCATGGCGTTCAGCCACTGGTCAAAATCCAGCGCCGACGGCGGTTACTTCTTCAATGCCTACTCGCAATCGACCACCTACGCGCTGAACGGAGCCAGCGCTGTCGTTCAGGCCAACTTCACGACAAACACGGATCCCAATGCCGACAATGATTCCGACGGCCTGCCCAATGGATGGGAGAGCTCCTACGGTCTCAATCCGGCCTCCGCCTCCGACGCCCTGCTCGATCCGGACAACGATGGGTTGAACAATCTTGCCGAATACAACCTCGGCACAAGTCCCCTGATCTACAACCCGGGCGCCGCAGAATCCGGTCCGCTCGCAAAACCCGCTGGCTGGGCCGTCGCCAACACCGCCAACACCCAGGTCGTGGGCGCCACTGTCGGCCAGGCCAGTGTGGATGCCTCGGGAGCCTTCACCTATTCCATCCCTCTTTGGACAACACCGGGCTCCTCCGGCATGGAGCCGAAAGTCGCCCTCAACTACTCTAGTCAGGCTGGCAATGGAGTCGCCGGCTTCGGATGGTCGCTTTCAGGAGTTTCGGCGATCACCCGAGGCCCGCAGTCCAAGGTGATCGATGGCGCCAACCGCGGAGTCAGCCTGACGGACGCGGACCGCTTCTATCTCGACGGCCAGCGGCTGGTGCTGGTGGCGGGCATTCACGGTGCTCCCAACAGCGAGTACCGCACCGAAATCGATTCGATCACCAGAATCGTTGCCAACGGCTCCGCAGGCTCGGGTCCCGCCTCCTTCACCGTATACACCAAGGCCGGGCTCATCCTGCAGTTTGGCCAGACGGCGGACGCGGCGCTCGACGCCATGTCGAGCGGCGCCGGCGAGGCCGCTCCCACTCCCCGCGCCGAAAAGGTCTCCTGGCATGTCAATCGCATCACCGACACCACGGGCTCCTTCATGACCTTTGAGTACGAGGAGGACGCCGTCCAGGGCTCCCACCGCCTGCACCGCATCAACTACACGGGCAACGGCGGAATCGCCCCGTACGCGTCGCTTCGTTTCGAGTATGAGGCGCGCCCCGACTGGTCGCAGGGCTACTTTGCCGGCAGCCCGCTCTCCAACACTGTTCGGCTGAAGAGCGTCAAATCGTATTTCGGCGAGAGTGTCGCCCGCACCTACACGCTCAACTACCGCGTGAACTCCGGCACACAGCTCTACACCAACCGCAGCATCCTCACGTCCTTGGTCGAGACCGGCAGCGACGGCAAATCCTACCCGCCGCTCACCTTCGATTACGAGGACAACGCCTACGGCTGGACCCTCGCGAACCAGTACTCGCCCGCCTACTACCTCGCCGACAACTCCAACGAGGGACGCCCGGCAGGCTCAGGCTTTGTGGATTTCGACGGCGACGGTCGCGTCGACTTCGTCGCCCGGCGCGACGGCATGGGCATCAATCTGGCCAAACGCAACACCGGCGCCGGCTGGGTCGATAGCACCAACTATCTCCTGCCGCACCCGCTCGCGTTTTCAAATTCGGCACTGGACACCGGAGGACGCTTTGTGGACGTCGACGGCGATGGCCTGGTCGACTACCTGTGGTGGCGCATGGGCGCTGGCGGCGACACCCATGAGAAGGGAGCACGGCGCAACACCGGCACCGGTTGGGAAACAGCCCCCGCCTCGTGGACTCCGCCTTCCCCGACCGCCAAGGATGACATGCCGCTTCATGGAGCGCGGTTTATGGACGTCAACGGCGACGGCCGTGTCGACATGGTCAGTCACATCCGCACCGGCCAGTATGCCACCCAGAACATCTTCGTCTACCTCAACACCGAATCGGGCTGGCAGTACGATGCAGCCTACAGCACGATCAGCCACGACATCGCCCAGTGGAAGGGCCGCTTCATCGACCTGAACGGCGACGGCTTGGTGGACATTGCGGCCTACTACCACGGCAACGGCCAGACGCTTCGGAAGAGCTGGCTCAACACGGGCTCTGGCTGGCAGGATACGCCCGCTTACTACCTTCCGCGCCTGATTGCCGATGACCGCAATTTCTCGGTCGGAGCGGAGTTTGCCGATGTCAATGCCGACGGCCTGCCGGACCTGCTCTGGTACCGCGAGCCCGGAACGGTCGACAGGGGCTGCGCGACGAACACCGGCACCGGCTGGCGGATCACGGCCTCGGAAACAGCCCGGTTTGCCGCCCCGCACCCCCTCGCACGCGACGGGTACCGCAACGCCGGAGGCGCCTTCATCGATCTCAATCTCGACGGCATTGCCGACCTCGCATTCAGCCGCCAGTTCAGTGGGCAGGCGGCCGAAAAACACACGCTCTACGGAACCGGTCGCGACTTTGTACATGCCGGTGCCAGTGCTCCGCACGATCTGCATCACTTGCTGCTGCAGGATGGCGTGGATCAGACTGGGGCTGGCTTTGTCGACCTGAATG
>JAFDVT010000559.1 GCA_018268875.1 Acidobacteriota bacterium | reverse complement strand
GTTCATTGGCGCGAGGACCGGGACCTTACGTCTATGTTAGGTGGCCCAAGCCTTGCGAACCATGAGCGTTTCCCAGTAACGATCCTAGTCACTCGCCTGTGATGATGAGAGACCCAAAGTACTAGCGTCTACGGGAAATTCCTGAGAGGTCGACACGAGCGTCAGGCTCGATGGCCAGGCGCGTCCTACGCGCTGCGCCACCGCCTGCAACAGACTCAGTTCAGCGGCCGAAAACGCGTCCCGGTCGGTTCGGTACAACGACATGACGCCCGCCGGCTCGTCCAGGAACTCCAACGGTACAGCCAGCGCGGAACTCAAAGGACTGGCCATCGACGGGTCGCTCAAAAACCCGGGTTCCACCGACGGATTGCCGTTCAGGATCGATTTGTGGTTCTCCGCGACCCAGCCAGCCAGTCCGGACCCGTTGGGGATCTGCAAATGGCGGAAGTTTTCGCGGCAGATGCCGTCCAGGAAGTCCGGCACCAGGCGCCGGCCGTCCCGCCGGAACACCACCAGCGTGTCATACGGAATAGCTTCGCGGACAATGTTGCGGATCACCCGCCGCACTTCGGCGACAGGACAGTGCTTCAGTTCCTCATCCAGCCGTTCGAGCGCTCTCCCGGCTTTCTCGGCGAGCGATCGTTCGAGGTTGAGAAGGTCCCCGGTTCCGGCTTCAAAGCCAGCGTCTGGCGCCGCGCCCCGCTCGACGCGAATGTCGGTCGAAAGGCGGTTGCGATTCGTCATGGCGCTCGTTTTGGCCATGCGTTCCAACTCCACATGGCGGCGAGCCAACACTTCCACCACCTTGGGATCGAACGCGATTCCGGACTGCTTCATCACAAACGCCAGCGCATCGGGCAGCGGCAGCGCGCGACGGTACTGGCGATCCGAGGCGAGCGCGTCCAGGCAGTCCACCGCGGAAAGAATCCGCGCCCCAATCGGAATGTCCTCGCCGGAAATGCCATCCGGATACCCGCTACCGTCCCACTTTTCATGATGGGCCCGGACAATCGGCGCAACCGGGTACGGGAAATGCACCTGTTCAATGAGTTCCGCGCCGACCACCGGGTGGATCTTCATGGTTTCGAACTCTTCGGGCGTCAGCTTGCCCGGTTTGGTGACGATATATTCAGGCACGGCGAGCTTGCCGATGTCGTGCAGCAGCGCGGCCGCCTCCAGCGCTTTCAATTCGTCGGACGACAGCCCCAGCTCCTTACCGATTTCAATGGCGTACACTTCGACGCGCGCCAGATGGTCATGCGTGGTCTGATCCTTGGCCTCGATTGCCAGGGCCAGAGTTTCGATTGTGCGGCGATTCAGGGCCGCCAGCTCTTCGGCGTGGCGGAGCTGTTCCTGCGCGTGCTTGGCGGCTTCCTCCAGCCGTTCGACATACACCCGGTGCGACCGGTAAATCGCATACAGCACGGGCAGAACCAAAAGCGAAGTCTGCCAGCCGAACGACCGGCTCAATTCATAGATGCCGTACGCCACCGCGGCGCCCAATAGATGATTCGGGAACGACCAAAAATACGTCTTGCGCCACACCGCGACCACAGGCCGCGACTCGATCAGCGAGATCACCAAGGCAACCGAGAACGTATTGACCAGGAAGAAGACGATGGCCGCAAGCAAAAGCAGCATCGGAACTTCCACAGCGCCGCCAAACATCGCCATACCTTCGTGATAGACGTTGTAGGCGGCCGCGATCGAACAGCAGATGCTGCCGCTGTTGAACAGCATCTGTTCGAGCGTCGGCCTCTGTTTGGCGCGCACCAATCGCTGCACCATGATGCCGGCGACGCCGATCAGCAGCGCTTCGCCCAGGCTCAACGATTGGATGCCCAGCAGCACGAACAGGAAGTTCATCGACATCGTGCCGGAACCGGCCCCCAATGTCACCTTCATTCCCGAGGCAACCGCCGAGATGACGAAAAGCACCAGGAAGCGCGACAGGTTGGCGGCCTGCCAGTTCCACAAGCCGTGCGTCAGCAGCGCCACGCCAAGCAGGGTGATGGCAAGGATATAGAACCGCGCCGCGGGGCGTAAGGAGGGCGGTTCGGGTTGGGGTGCAACCGGGTTGTTCGGCGCTGTCTGCATTCCGGCTAAGGCAAAACGGTGATTTTGCGTGAAACCGAAGTACCGGCTCCACAGACGTGTTATCGGCAGCAAAGGCCATTGTCTACAGTCCGTTAGCGACAATCCTGTCGCCGCCAGCGTCAAATTTGTCGCATCCTTTGGCAGGGGTAAGGTCAAGTAAACTACTTAAGTCCCTCAGCACGCACTGTTTAACGGGCGACGGAACTGTGGTACCCGGACTGCTTAAAGAAAGTCCATGAAATTCGTACGTGTTGCAACGGCCGGATGGATTGCCGCCCTGCTGGCCGCTTCCAGCGTTTTTGGGCAGTCGTCCAAGGTATCGCCGGACCTGCAAGCGATCATTAGTTCGTCAAATCCACCCCCGACCGTTCGGGTCATTATACAGACCAAACCACCGGGACTTCTTCAAACCGTAGCAGGCATTGTCAATGGATTGGCCGGTGTTACCGATTTGGTTTATAGCCTCATCCCGGCCGCCAGTAAGGTGGTGCCTGTTCAGGCGTTGCCGACATTGCTTGCCAACGCAAACGTTGAATATGTGTCTTTGGATCGCGAAATTCGCGGGTCGGTTGCCGACGCCACCGACCGGGCGCGTGTTTCGATCGGCGCTGCCAACGCCGCCGCCGTCGGTAGCCTTACCGGACGCGGCATCGGCGTGGCCATTATCGACAGCGGAATTTCCGATTCGAGCGACCTGGACGGCAAAGTCGTCTATCGCGAAAGTTTTGTCTCTGGTACGGCAAAAGACGATTACGGACACGGAACGCACGTTGCCGGCATTGTGGCGGGCAACGGTTCGCGCTCGAATGGCGCTGTCCGCGGTCTTGCCCCGGGGGTGAACCTCATCGACCTCCGCGTGCTCGACGCCAGCGGACTTTCGACGGACCGCACGGTGGTCGCGGCGCTGGACCGGGCCATCAGCCTCCGGTCGCAGTACAACATTCGGATCATCAATCTGTCGCTGGGACGGCCGATTTACGAATCCTACCAGAAGGATCCGCTGACGCTGGCGGTAAAAGCCGCCTGGGACGCCGGGATCACGGTGGTGGTCGCCTCCGGCAACATGGGGCGCAACGGATACGCGACGGTTCTGTCGCCGGGCAACGCGCCCTCCGCCATTACGGTCGGCGCGATGAAGACCCTGAACACCCCCTCGACGGCGGACGACCAGATTGCCAGCTACTCCTCGAAAGGACCGACCTGGGGCGACCTGATCGTCAAACCGGACCTGGTGGCGCCGGGCAATGGCATCGTGGGTTTGCGGACGGTGGGTTCCACCATCGATCGCGAGTATCCCGCCAATGCCGTCGACGCGTATTACACCGTCATGAACGGCACCAGCATGGCTGCTCCGATGGTGAGCGGCACCGCGGCGCTGATGCTCGAGGCCAATCCCTCCCTCACGCCGAGCGACCTCAAGATTCGCCTGATGAAAGGCGCGTCGAAGAGCTTTCCGCTCACCAGCGTGACGTACGACGCGTCCACCGGCGGGGTGTACCCGGCCGTTTCGGACATCTTTACCGTTGGCGCGGGGTACCTGAACGTTCCGAATACGCTCGCGCTCCAGGACAAGGCCGGTTCGCAGAACGCGGATTCGCCTTCGCTGATGTACAGTCCGACGGCGGGGCAGGGCATTCTGCTTCGCGCGGGCGGTTCCGCCTGGAATAATTCGTCGCTCGGCACGACGGCCGTTTGGGGAACCCAGGCGATCGAAGCCAAGAACAGCGCCTGGGCGAATTCCAGCCTCGCATCGGCCCTCAATTGGATCACCAACTGGACCTCCGGTGGCGATCAACTTCTGGGCCTTGGCGGTTTAAATCCGGTGGGCGGCACGGCCGCAGCCTGGGGTTCCGCCGCGGCCTGGGGTTCGGCGGCCGCTTGGGGATCCACCGCGGCCTGGGGTTCCACCTCGCCGTGGGGTTCGGCGGCAGCCTGGGGATCCACCGCGGCTTGGGGTTCGAGCGCAGCCTGGGGTTCCGCGGCAGCGTGGGGTTCCACCGCCGCTTGGGGATCGTCGGCGGCTTGGGGTTCGAGCGCCGCGTGGGGTTCGGCGGCCGCCTGGGGCAGCAGCGCCAACGCGGCCAAAGAGTAAGCTACAGCAGCGGGTCTGCCGGAGGCGAAGCTGGACGACGGCTTCGCCTCCGCGCCTGCAATTCGCGGCGGCGTTCGATCGTTCGCACCTGCCGTTCGTTCATCCCGAAGTAATGCGCGATCTCGTGCCAAAGCGTCTCGGTGACATTCTTTTCGAGCTCCGCTTCGGTCCGGGACATCCGTTCGTGCGGGCCCTGATAAATAGTGATGGTGTCGTGCTGCGGCGCCAGGTCGAACACGCTCCGCTGCGTCATCGGACGCCCGTGATACAGGCCTAGCAGACCCGGCCTGGGCGGTTCCTGCTCGACAACGATCAGGACGTTTTCCAGGCGCTTGCGGAAGCGCGGCGCGATGCGCAAAAACGCCCGATCCGCAAGACGGTCAAATTCGGCGCTCGTCAAACGCATGTGGTCTGCTTTCATTGTCACAATAAGACAAGATCATGAGCGCTGCCGTTGCCGCCGTCCCGTTCGACTTCCTTCCGCGAACCTCCACCCTGTATGGCCCGGGCTCTTTCGCAAGGCTGGGCAGCGTCGTACAGTCGCTCGGCATGCGCCGTGTCCTGATCGTTTCCGACCTCGGCGTCGCCAAAACCGGCATCACCGCCCGCGCCGTCAAAATGCTGTGGGACCTGAAGGTCGAAACCTTCGTCTTCCAGGACTTCGGATCGAATCCCGACACCCAAATGGTGCGCGACGGGCACAACTACGCCTGGCCGTTGATGATCGACTCGATCGTTGGCCTCGGTGGCGGCTCCTCCATGGACATGGCCAAAGCCATCAACTTTCTGCTCACCAACGGCGGCGAGATGCGGGACTACAAAGGGCACGGCAAAGCGACACGCCCCATGTACCCGATGATCGGCGTTCCCACCACCGCGGGCACCGGCAGCGAGGCACAGAGTTACTGCATCATTTCCGATGCCGAAACGCACATGAAAATGGCGTGCGGCGATCCTGGCGCGGCCTTTCGCGTCGCGATCCTCGATCCGGAACTTACGCTGACGCAGCCTGCCAGCGTCACCGCCGCCGCCGGCTACGATGCCTTGTCGCACGCCGTCGAAAGCTTTGTCACGACCAAGCGCACGCCCTGGTCCCGGATGCTCGCGCGCGAGGCTTTCCGCCTGCTCGAAGCCAACCTCGAAACCGTGGTTCGCGAACCGGCCAACATCGAGGCGCGAGGCGCCATGCTGCTCGGCGCGCACTATGCCGGCATGGCGATTGAAGGCTCCATGCTGGGCGCGACCCACGCCTGCGCCAATCCCTTGACCGCCCACTACGGCATCGCGCACGGCGAAGCCATCGCGGTCCTGCTGCATCACGTCGTGCGCTGGAACCGCATCCACAACGAGTACCTGCAGCTTCGCGCCTACCTGCCGGAACGGCTTCGCGAACTCGCCCAGGCCGCTGGACTCCCAGGGTCGCTACAAGCCGCTGGCGTCAAGGACCAGTCGCTGTTTGAAACCATGGCCGCCGAAGCCACCGACCAGTGGACCGGCAAACACAACCCGCGCACGCTGGACCTCGCCGGAGCGATGGAGATTTACCAGTGCGCGTACTAACGCTAACGCTGCTGTTAGCGGTCGCGGCAAGCGCGCAGTGGACGCAGTTCCGCGGCAATCCGGAACTCACCGGCGTACTGCCCGCGGGCGCGGTCCCCAAGAACCTGAAGTTGCTGTGGACCTATGAGGCCGGCGAGTCCATCGAATCGTCGGCGGCGATTTCCGGCGGCGCGGTGTACGTCGGATCGCAGGCCGGCGACCTGATCCGCGTCAACCTCGCGGACGGCAAACTGCGCTGGAAGTACGCGGCGCAGAACCCGATCGGCGAATCCTCGCCCGCGATTGCAGATGGCATCGTCGTCGTCGGCGACCTCGCGGGTGTGGTGCATGCGGTGAACGCCGCCGACGGGAAAAAGCTGTGGACCTACGCGACCGCCGCCGAGATCAAAGCCTCGCCCGTCATCGCCGGCGACCGCGTCATCATCGGCTCCTACGACAGCCAGTTGTACGCGTTGAATCTGAAGGATGGCAAGCTGTTGTGGCAGTTCAAGACCAAAGGCAACGTTCACGCCACCGCCGCGATTTCAAACGGCCTGGCGTTCATTTCCGGGTGCGACGGCGTGCTGCGCGCCATCCGCCTCGCCGACGGCAAGCAGGCCTACGAGATCCTCACCGGTTCCTACACCGGCGCTTCCCCGGCGATCGTCGACGGCCGCTACGCCTTCTTCGGAACCTTTGACAACGACGTCCACGCCTACGACCTGCAGACCAAAAAACGCATCTGGCGGTACGAAAACAAGCAGCGGCAGTTTCCGTTCTATTCGAGCGCGGCGGTTACGGGAGGCAAGGTCATGATCGGTGGCCGCGACAAGTTCATGCATTGCTTCCAGCAGTCCACCGGCAAAGAACTCTGGAGTTTTCAGACCAAGGCCCGCATCGAATCGTCGCCGGTGGTTGGCGACGGCCGGCTGTACTTCGGGTCCAACGACGGCCGCTTCTACGTGCTCGATGTCAACACCGGCGCCAAGGTTTGGGAATACGAACTGGGCGAACCTCTTTCCGCCTCGCCAGCAGTGGGCGGGAACCGGATCGTCATCGGGTCGCAGGACGGACGCCTGTACTGCTTTGGCGCCCAGTAAACTAAGAGTCGATATGCGATGGATTGGGGTTCTACTGCTTGCCGTAGTGGCGATAGCCGCGATGGCGCAACCGGTAACCGAGTACGGTCCCGCCAAAGGCACGCTCATCATCGCCGGCGGAGGCTCGCTCGAAGGCACCGGCATTCTGGAGGCCTTCATCGCCCATGCCGGAGGCGCCGAACAGGCGAGGATCATCGTCGTTCCCACGGCCGCCGGCAACAAAGCAGCGGACGGTACGGTTCGCGTCTACACCGAAGACGACGTCGTGGCCGCCTGGAAGAAGCGCGGCGTCCGTCACGTCCGCATGCTGCACACGCATGACCCGAAGGTGGCCGATACCGAAGAGTTCGCCGCCCCGCTGCGCGAGGCCACCGGCGTCTGGTTCGACGGAGGCCGCCAGTGGAACATCGTCGATTCCTACGCCAAAACATTGACGTTCCGCGAGTTTCACAAGGTGCTCGAACGCGGCGGCGTCATCGCCGGAACCTCCGCCGGCGCCACCATTCAGGGCGATTATCTGGTGCGAGGCGCGGTCGCCGGATCGAACATCGTCATGACTCCGGAACCCGAACACGAACACGGCTTCGCCTTCCTGCGCCGCTCCGCCATCGACCAGCACATCAACACCCGCAACCGCTGGGACGACATCATTCCCGTGATCCGCAAGTACCCGAACCTGCTGGGACTCGGCCTGTCCGAAGGCACCGCCATCATCGTCACCGGCGACCGTTTCGAGGTCACCGGCCTGTGGAAGGTCGCCGTGCACGACAACACGCGCCTCTACCAGCCTTGGGAAAAGCCGTACTATGTACTATCGCCCGGCGACGTTTACAACATGAAGACCCGGCAGATTGAGAAGCTAGGCATTGGAACTACGCCCCGCAACAAGTAACCGAATCCCGTTTTATCTCGCGTTCGCAGCGGCGCTCGCACCCTTGTTTTCCGGGGCTGTCTGCAACATCCTCATCGCGCTCGCCGTGGTGGCGCTGGTCGTCTACCGGGTCCCGTTGCGCGTCCCGCGAGGCGTACTGCTGCCGCTCGGCCTGTTCGCCGCGCTTACCCTGATCGCGACGCTCACCTCCGCGGACCCGTGGCTGGGCCGCACCGGGATGCGCAAGTTTTATCTGTTCCTGCTGCCGGCGCTCATACTGGCGACATTCCGGACGCTCGCCGAAGTTCGCGCGCTCGTCTATTCCTGGACGGCGTTGCTCTGCGCGTCGTCGCTCTGGAGCCTGGTGCAGTTCGCCAAGAAATACCAGCAGGCAAAGGCGCTCGGCAGGCCGTTTTACGAGTACTACACCGGCGAACGCATCACCGGGTTCATGAGCCATTGGATGACGCTGGGCGGCGAACAGATGAACATCGTGCTGCTCATTGCCGCCGTCTGGCTGTTCTACCGCAAACGCCATTGGATGTTGGCGGCGATCGCCTTTATCCTGGTCGCGCTGCTCGCCGGTTACACGCGGAGCATCTGGCTGGGGACGGCGGTCGGCGGTCTCTATCTGATCTGGAACTGGAAGCGGTTCGCCGTGCTGTTGACGCCCGTTCCCCTGATCCTGCTGGTGATCGCGAACCCGGCCGACATCCGCGAACGCGTCAAGTCGTCCTTCGCGCCGCATGGCGACACCGATTCGAACCAGTTCCGTGTCATCTGCCGCCGCACCGGTGCCGAAATGATCCGCGCCCATCCGTGGCTCGGCCTGGGTCCCGAACAACCTCGCGTACAGTTTGAAAAGTGGATTCCCGCCGATGTCCCGCGGCCCTTGCCCAGCGGCTGGTACGGCCATCTGCACAACCTCTACTATCACTTCGCCGCCGAGCGAGGCATCCCGGCTTTGCTTGCATTCCTGTGGTTCATCGGTCGCATGCTTTGGGACCATGTCCGCGGCCTCCGCCACGCTACGGACGAACAAAAGGCGGTGCTACACGGCGCCATCGCTACCACTCTCGCCGTGCTGTTCACCGCCTATTACGAAGTGAATCTGGGTGACGCCGAGGTGCTAGCTCTCTACCTCAGCACGATGGCCTTGGGCTATCTCGCGACCGGCCAACTGGATCCAGATCGCCGCCAGTTCCTCGATGCCTAACTGCTCGGCTCGCGTCCCGGCCTGGGGCAGGGCATCCACAGCGTCCTTCTCATAAGCCGCCAGCAGATTGTTGCGCAGCGTCTTGCGCTTCTGCCGGAAACACGCCGACGCGAACCGCAAAAACGCCTTGGTATCGCGTACTGCCGGGACCTCGTGCGGCACCAGTTCGAACACCGCGCTTTCCACCTTGGGAGGCGGACGGAACGAGCCTCGCGACACCGCAAACAGGATGCGAGGTTCGGAAAACAGCCGCGTTTGCACGCTCAGATAGCCGTAGTCGCGCGACCCCGGTCCCGCCGTAACGCGCTCCGCGACTTCCTTCTGCACCAGGAACACCGCGCGCTGCCACGAGCCTCCCGCGGCGAATACGCGGTCGAGAATCGGCGACGTGATGTAGTACGGCAGGTTCCCCGCAATTACCGCCGGACCATACGCCGCAAGGTCCGTCTTCAGCACGTCCTGATGCAGGATCGTCAGGTTCGGAAAGTCGCGAAACTTGTTCTGCAGGTAATGCACCAGCACCGTGTCGATCTCGACGGCCACCACGCGGCGCGCCCGCTTCAACAGATGCTCGGTGAGGGCGCCACGGCCCGGCCCGATCTCGATCACCAGTTCGGTTTCGGGACCATCCGGGCAGGCGGCGGTCGCGATGCGCTCCAAAATCGAGGGGTTCGACAGAAAATGCTGTCCGTACTTGCGCCCCAAGTTACTGCGCCCCGTCCAAGGCTTGCGTAAAGTCGGCCAGCAGATCGCGCCAGTCCTCGATGCCGATCGAGACGCGAACCAACCCGTCGGTCAGTTCCGCCTGCCGGAACTCCTCTTCGGTAAAGCCGGAATGCGTGGTGGTTTTAGGATGGCAGGCCAGCGTTTCCACGCCTCCTAGCGACACGGCGTTGCGCGCCAAGCGGACACGGCGGAGGAAATCGAAAGCCGCCTTCTTGCCGCCTTTCAGAACAATGGACATCATCGCGCCTGGAAAGTCGCATTGCGCCGCAAAGATACGATGTTGTTCCGCGTCGGTGAACAGCGTCGGATAAATAATGCGTTCCACCGCCGGATGGCTCGCCAGCTTTTCCGCGATCCTCTGCGCGTTCTTGCTGGCCTTGTTCATCCGCAGATTC
The DNA here is from genome assembly GCA_018268875.1 of Acidobacteriota bacterium. Classification (GTDB taxonomy): domain Bacteria; phylum Acidobacteriota; class Terriglobia; order Bryobacterales; family Bryobacteraceae; genus F-183. The sequence continues at coordinate 233 of JAFDVT010000559.1, read as the reverse complement.
ACAGTCGGCAGACGCGTGTCGAGCATCCAGCATTCATCCGGCTGCAGGATGTTTCCAAACAGACTGCGTTTCGACCGGATCTTGCCCAGCAGCGCCGGATCCTTGGCCACCGCGACGCCGGCAATCAGGTCGCTCATGCCGCCCAGGTATTTGGTCGCCGAATAGAGCACGAGGTCCGCGCCCAGTTCCAACGGATGCTGAAACGCGGGACCCAGCAGCGTGTTGTCGACCAT
>JAFDVT010000558.1 GCA_018268875.1 Acidobacteriota bacterium | reverse complement strand
TCGCTCGATGGACTCCGAAATCGCCAGGGAAATGATCGCGCCGGCCAACAGAAACGGGATCGCCGACACCAGATAGACGGCTAGCAGCGTCAGGTCTGTCGGAACTCCGGTGCGGCTCAACAGAAAGCTGACCGCTCCGACGACGGAGATCGAAGTCGCCAGCGCCAGCGTACCCAGTTTGGTAAACAGGTCGGCGCGCCAACCCGCCACGACATACGAGAGCACGCCGCCGGCGCCCAGGCCGAACAGGGCGATCGAAATCGCCAGAAACGCGAAGTGGTAATAGAACACCACCGAAAAGATGCGCGTCAGCGACAGTTCAAGAATGAGCGTGGCAAGCGTTGTGAAGCCGACGCCGAAGTACAATTGCGACCAATTCAGCCGCTGCGAAGCGGATTGCGTGGAACTTATGCGGGACAAGGTGTTATGGTAACGCGGGCCTACTGCGAACCGCGCCGCAGGACCATCGTTTTCAAGGTGTGAAAGTAGATATAGAAGTCCAGCGAAAACGAAAGATGCTTGATGTAGTACAGGTCGTACTCCAGCTTTCGCACCACGTCTTCGACGTTTTCCGAATACCCGGAATTGATCTGCGCCCAGCCTGTAATGCCCGGCTTTACGCAGTTGCGCTGGCGGAAGAATTCGATTTGTTCGGCCAAAGTCTGCACGAACTCGGGGCGTTCCGGCCGCGGACCGGCGATCGCCATTTCGCCCTTCAGAACGTTAAACAACTGTGGGATCTCGTCGAGCCGGAACCGCCGCAGATGGATGCCGATGGGCGTAATTCGCGGATCATTCTTCGATGCCCAGACAGCGCCCGTGCGCGCTTCGGCGTCCTGGTACATGCTGCGGAATTTGTACAGTGTGTATGGCTTTTCCTGGTAACCAGAACGCACCTGCCGCAACAGGATCGGGCCCGGCGAACTCAACCGCACCGCGATTGCCGTCAGAATCAACACCGGCGACAGGATGACAATCCCCGCCAGCGCGATGATGAAGTTGTACACCGTCTGAATGGCGACGTTGGCCGGGTTCGGCCCCAATTCTTCGGTAAAGATCAGCTGCGACGGACGCAGGTCGCGCGTATTCACCCGCCCGAACGCGGTCTCGTACAGCTTGGTGGCCTCGAGCACCGGCACACCGCTAAACCGCAGTTCCAACAGGTCGTGCATCGGTAGCTGCTGGCGGCGTTCCGCCATTCCGACCACAATCGCGTCCGGCTTCATTTCCCGCACGATCTCGCGAATCTTGCTCACCGGCCCCAGATACTTCATTCCGGAGTTCATCGGACGCTCGGTGGAGAAGATATAACCTAGAACATTCAGGCCCAGTTCCGGCCGTTCCTCAGCGCCTTCGGCCAGTTCATCGAGCGCCGCCGAATCCCCGAGGAACAGGCAGCGCCGGGATCCAAAAGCGGTCACAAGATAGCGGGAATACAACACTCGCCACGTAGGCAGCAATACAAGAACCAGGGAACTGCCCAGAATCATCACCCATCTGGGCAAAATCAGTTCCGGGTTGACGTAGCTGAGAAAGGCTTGCGAAATGAACGCGATTCCCAGCGCCAGACACACCTGCTGGATCAACAGAAAGGTGGATCGAACACGGATGTTCGAATATAAGTCGCTGAAGTACAGGCCGAGGATGATTACCGCCGTCACCAAACCGATGCGTAGCGCACCTCCTTCATAGAGGAGGAACAGCTCGGGGTCAGCGGAAATCAAAACGAACAGACTGGCGATGTAGCACGTCGTGATCAGGACGGCTTCAGACAATAGCAGGGCCAGGATGCTCGCAGGTACAACGACCTTGAAAATACGAATCATCGAGAAGAGGCAGTGGGGCGGAACCCCCAATCAGACCTCCGCCTAGTTTAGCACTCCTGGGTTAAATCGTAGATAACACGGCTACTTCGGTACCGAGAACTTCTGCACTCGCCAGTTCCTGACTTCGGCAACGTAAATGGACCCTTCGCTGTCCACCGCTATGTGATGTGGAAAGTCGAGCCTGCCCTGCACCTTGCCATAACCGCCGGCCAGTACTCCCAGTAACTGCCCGTCCATGTTGACCTTAAGCACCCTGTTGTTCTTGCCGTCGCAAATATAGAACGCTCGTTCCTTAACTGCAAAAGCGAGCCCCCAGGGCGATCCCAACCCGGTCCACTTGCGCAGAAATTTGCCGTTCGCGTCGAAAATTTGCACCCGTTCGTTCAACCGGTCGGCGACGTACACCAGCCCTTTGTCGTCGAGCGCGACATCGTGAACCAGGTCGAACTGGCCGTCTTCGGTACCTTTGGTACCCCAATGCCGTTCGTGGATGCCTTCCGCATTGAACTTCAGGACACGCGAATTGCGGTAGCCGTCGGACACATAAAATCCACCATCCGGTGCAAAACTGATCGCCGTGGGGTAGTTGAAGCCGTCCGGCTCATCGTTGGTTCCGGCCGCTTTGCCCGCCTTTCCCAGCACCATGCGAATCCGCCCGTTCGGGTCGAACTGAAAAATGCTGTTGCCGTAGACGTCGATCGCCCAGATGTTGCCCTTGGGGTCGACCTTCACGCCGTGCGCCGACGTCACCGGAACCTCGTTGAACGCTTTTAGGAACTTGCCGTTCTTGTCGAACTTGATCAGACCATGAGGCCCGCGGTTAAACACCCAGACGTTGTCGTCTTTGTCGACGGCAACCCCGGACGTCTCTCCAAAGTTCCACCCGTCGGGCAACTTCGCCCAATCGTCGACCACGCGATGCGGAAGGACAGGCTGCGCTAGCAGAACGGCTACGGCGGCAAGGACCAGCATAGCCATGCAGCATATCATCTACTGCCGCGGCATGTTGTAGGCAAAGACAAGCTGCAGGCGGATCTGCGAACCTTTGAAGTCCGCCGGCAGCGGCGGAAACGGGTTGGACGCGCTGATGCCGGCGACTGCGGCGCGATCCAGATGTTCGCTGCCGGACGGCATCGAGATCACGAGCTTCGGCACCCCGCCATCCTTGGAGATCGCAAATTGAATCACCGCCCGCCCGCGCATCCCCATGCGCGCGCTTTCCGGCATCACGGCGAACCAGTTGCGGCGCACGGCGGCCAGCACGCGAATCAGGTAAGGCCGAAAATCGACGCCCTGCGGGTCGCTCAAAAGCTCCAGGCTGTTGCCGCTCTTGCCTTGCGTTCCCGGCAGCGCTGGCAGCCCTGGGGTCGGATCGGCGCCCAAATCGCCAACCGCCACGCCGGAACTCGCACTCCCGGGACGCCTCGCAATCGCTTGTTTGGCGGCGTCGGCAACCGTCGTCTGCCCGGGCGCCTGAATCTGTCCTTTGGGTGCGCCGGTGATGGCGCCGGGAGTTTCAAAAGCCAATTTCGGTTTTTCGGACACCGGAGGCGGCGGTGGCGCGGGAACCGGCGTCGTACCTCCGCTACCGATGATGGGCATTTGGCTACCGATCGGAGTCATCTGGCTAAGTTGTGGAGCCTGCTCGACTTGTATGTTCGAAGGCGCTTTCTTGGCGGCTGTAGGAGGCGGCAAGGCAGGTTTTGCTACCGAAGGCTTCACCTCCGGACGAGCCATCAACCCAGCCAGGTCGAGTTGTTGCGCGGGCTTGTTGATGTTCGGCGCCTTCTGCGTCAGGATGTCCTGCGGCGCCACCAGCGGAACCGCTTTTTTGCGAAAGTCCGTCTCAAGCGGAGGCATGTCGATCGGCGTGATGAAGTCGCGGGCGGGCATCGCCAGGACCACAACCACGATCACGATATGCGCAACAATCGAACCAGCCGCCGCGTACCAGGGTTTGGGCCGGTTCCAGCCGTGTTCCCAATCGATGAGCAGATCGAGATCCTGGTCAACCTGTTCTCTCTGCTCGGTCATGTACGTGTTTAGACGCCCGCGACAGCGCTTCCGTTGCTCAGCGTTTGGCGGACGATCCCGTTGTGTTCGTCGATCTTCTGGAGGATGTCGGCGGCCACCCGAAGCGCGGCGGTGGCTTCCGCGGCGCCCACCAAAGGCTGTTGACGGGTGCGTACGCAGTCCAGAAAATGCTGTACCTCAAGCACGAGCGGTTCGCCCTTGGTAACCGGCGCGGGCTTGAATTGAATCTGCCGCTGCGGCGACACGCCGATGGCGACAATTTCCTGCTTGGTGTAGTCGATCGAGACGTACTCGCTCGGCTGAAAAAGCCGCAGTTTGCGAACCTTTTCCGTGGAAACGCGGCTGGCGGTGAGGTTCGCCACGCAGCCCGACGGAAACTGAAGGCGGACGTTGGCGATGTCCACTTTCTCGGACAAAATCGAAATGCCGGCGGCGCGAATTTCGCAAGGCTCCTGCTTCACCAGCGCCAGAACGATTTCGATGTCGTGGATCATGAGGTCCAGCACGACATCGACGTCCAAACTGCGCGGACTGAAGATGCTCATGCGGTGGACTTCGAAAAACAAAGGCGTCGTGACGATTTTTTCCAGCGCCCGCACGGCCGGGTTGAACCGTTCGAGATGCCCCACCTGCAAAATACGGCCATTGTCATGCGCGAGCTTGGTCAGCCGTTCGGCGGAGGCGATATCGAACGAAATCGGCTTCTCGATCAGAACATCGATGCCGTTTGCGAGCAGCGGCGCGGCAACGGCTTCATGCGCGACGGTCGGGGTAGCGACGATGACCGCGTCCACCTGTCCTGGAAGTTCGTCGAGCGAAGCGAAGGAGCGGCAGGTGTATTTGGCGGCGGCTTGCGCGGCGCGCGCGGGGTCGGAGTCGAAAACGCCAGCCAGTTCGACAGAGTCCGGCGGCAGGCTTCGGAGCACGCGGAGATGGTTTTCACCGAAGGCTCCGGCGCCGGCAACGGCACAACGAATCATGTAGGTCTATTTCGATTGTTTCACATCGCCTACAGTGCGTCGCTGGCGAAGTTCGCGAAACAGTTTCGTATGGCGGTCCGCATCGGCGGGACGATTCATCCGGCGATAGACGTTGGCTAGCTGCAGATGGGCGTTTTCCGCCAGTAGCGATTGGGACTCGATCGCCAGCAGCTTCTCAAACGCTTGCTGCGCGCCGGCCAGCGAACCCGCGGCAAGCTCGGCTTTGCCCAAATCAAGCAGCGTTTCCGGCATATCCGGCTGTAGCTGATTGGCGCGGCGGAGTTCGGTCAAAGCGGCCGCGTTGTTGCCCTGGTTGAGCAGCACCGAACCATAGCGCCAGGCCGCGCGCGCGGAACCTGGAGCCAGCCGCACTTCGATTTCGAACTCCTTGCCCGCCGTTGCGAAGTCGCCGCTTTCAAGCGCAAGTTCGCCCAGAGCGAGGTGCATGCCGAGCAGGTCCGGGCGCTTGGCGATCACCGCCGCGTACGCTTTGGCGGCCTGTTCGCGGCGTCCTGCGGCAGCGGCGGCTTCGGCGGTGAGTTGCACGGCTCGCACGCCCTGTACTTGCGCGAACACCTTGTCCGCCAGGCGGCTGTGCGCGTGGCCCAGGTAGTAGAGCAGGTCGGGGTCGTTGGGCTTGGCCTGCAGTGCGGCTTCCAGCTTGTCGATGGCTTCGCGTTCGCGTCCGGCCTCGAGCAGTGCGATGCCCAGCAGTTCCGGCGCGGCATCGAGATACGCGATGGCGTCGGCTGCGTAGCCCGTGGCAAGCAACGCGGTGCCAAGCTGCGTTCGCGTACCCGGCAGGTTGGCGTTCAACTCTAACGCGCGGCGCAACGCAGGAATGCTTTGCGTATAGTCCTTCTGTTCGAAATACACCGCACCTAGGTTCGCGAACCCGGCGGCGAGATTGGGCGCCAATTGCGTGACTTTGCGAAACTCGAGCGCGGCCGCGTGCAGGTCGCCGGCTTGGCGGGCGCGCATCCCGGCGTCCACGGCCTGCCGCAATTCCGGCGTCACTTGCGCGAGCGACAACAG
>JAFDVT010000557.1 GCA_018268875.1 Acidobacteriota bacterium | reverse complement strand
CGCGCCGCTGTTTGAAGGCGGCTACAACGACGTTCTGCTGCGTTACGCGGCGTTTGTGAAGGATCTGGCCGCCCGCAACAATCAGTCGACGGCGGATCTGAATACCGGGGTGACGGCGATGCTGCGCCGCGCCAATGCCACCGACCCGGCGACCGCCAAGCTGATCATTCCGGACCGGGTCCATCCGGGCTGGGCGGGCCATCTGATCATGGGCGAGGAATTGTTGAAGGCATGGAATGCGCCTCGGATCGTGACGGCGGTGGAGTTGGACCTGGCGGCGAAAAAGGTGGTCGATCAAAACAATACGACGGTGACCGGGTTGCGCCTGGATGGCGCGACGTATTCGTGGACGCAGGCGGACCAGGCGTTGCCGATGCCGCTGCCGGATAAGTCGGCGGCGACGCAGTTGGCGGTGAAGTCGTCGGATTTTTGGGAGGCGCTGAACCAGCAGCCTCTGAAGCTTTCGGGGTTGGACCCGGCCAAGCGCTGGACGCTGCGGATCAACGGGGCAAAAACCGGGGAGTTCACCGGCGCGGAACTGGCGGCGGGCGTCAATCTGGCAAAGCTCGATACGGCGATGATGCAGCAGGCCGAGCAGGTGCAGGCGCTGACGGTGAAGCGTACGAACGTCCACCAGATGCGCTGGCGGCAGTTGCAGGTTCCGTTCGACAAAGACGGATACCCGCGCATGGCGTCGATCCTGTTGCAGCTGGACGCGCTCGACGAGGACATCGCGGCCCGCCAGCGTTCGACCGCGAAGCCCGGGGCATTCTTTTACGAGCTCAGCCCGGTGTTATGAGAGGCGCTGTTCGATCCAGTTGAGCATCGCGCGCTGCTTTTCGAGGTTGCCCAGCTTGGCTTCCAGATTGACGTAACGGATGCCGAGCTTGACGGCGAGCCGGGATAGCGATCCGTCGTCGGGGCCGCGCGGGTTGGCCTGCAGAACCATGTTGTACGGGCCGTCCTTCACCAGGGCGAAGTCCTCCGGGTTGACGACGAGGCCGAAGTCGTTGGGGTTGGACGGATCGTTGAGGACGTGCGCGTCCGAAATGGGGATTTCGGCCTGGATGTCGTAGCCTCGCGAGTTGTTGTGCATGGCGATGACGAGGCCGCCTTTGGGCGGAATCAGACGGTTCACCAACTGGTTGCGATGGTCGTCCAGGTAGCGGACGCCTTGCGCGATCTGTTTTTCGGACCAGGCGGGGTTGAGCTTTCTGAGGTTCGCCTCCGCGCCGATGTGCGAAAACATGCGGTTGGGGTCGAGTTCGCCGCCGCGGAAGGCGATGGTTCGGGTGGGGTTCTGGATGATGTAGGCAATCCCGAAGCCGGATCCGCCATCAACGGCCATGTGGGAGGTCAGAACCTCGCGCGCGGTGTTTTCGTCGCCATGAATCAGCAGGTAGCGCCGCTCGACGGTTGGCTTTCGGCGAGGGGCGGAAGAACCGGTCAGGCTGCGCCGGGTGAGGCGGAGGAAGCGGACACCGGCGATTTTGGGGCCGGATGAGGAGCCTGGAACGCCGCCACCGGATCCGGCCGCGCAGGCGACGAGGGAGACTCCGAGCTGCGCGATGCGCCTTCTGGTCCACATACGTTCAGGATACTCATCATGCGCAGCATGGCGCGTTCGAGCGTGGCGATTTGCACGGGCTTCGAAACATGGTCGTTCATGCCGGCGGCGAGGCAACGGATACGGTCCTCGGCAAAGGCATTGGCGGTGACGGCGACGATGGGAATCGCCGCTCTTTCGCCACCCATGCTGCGGATGATGCGGGTTGCCTCAAAGCCGTCGATTTCGGGCATGTGGCAATCCATCAGAATCATGTCGAAGTGATTTTTTCGGAATTCTTCCACCGCTTGCAGGCCGTTGCCCGCGAGCGTCACCTCGTGCCCCATCTTTCGCACCAGGTGGGCGAGGACACGCTGGTTCACCGGATTGTCTTCGGCTAACAGCACGGTGAGCTTGCGCTTCTCCACAACCTCCGGGCGGGGCGCCGGCGGGGGCGGCAACTGCTTGGGCGGGGCTTCCGGCAGCGACACCTCGAACCAGAACAGCGACCCTTGATTGAGTGCGGATTCGAGGCCGATCTTGCCGCCCATGGTTTCCACCAGACGCTGGCAGATCGCCAGGCCAAGGCCGGTTCCGCCGAAGCGCCGGGCAGTGGATTGGTCCGCTTGCGAAAACTCGTCAAACAGGCGTTCCTGCACATCCTTTGAAATGCCGATCCCGGTATCGCGGACGGCAAATCGCACACGGCCCGGTGTCGGCGTGTGGACGAGGATGCGGATACTGCCCGATTTGGTGAATTTGATGGCGTTGCTCAGCAGGTTGTTCATCACCTGCTTGACGCGCGTGGGATCCCCACGAACCCAGCCCGGCACGTCCGGGGAGACGTGAAAGACGATCGACACGCCGTTGTTCGCACAGGTTTTGCGCATGGGGCCGACCACCGCAGCAAGCGCCTCGCGAATGTTGAAGGGAGTGTTTTCGAGCGCAAGCTTGCCCGATCCGATTTTGGAGTAATCGAGAATGTCGTTGACGATCGTCAGCAGCATGTCGCCGGACTGTTCGATGGCCTTTGTAAGGTCGCGCTGATGGTTGTCGAGCCGGGTTTCGCTCAACAGGTTCAGCAGACCGAGGACTCCGGAAAGCGGCGTGCGGATTTCATGGCTCATCGCTGCCAGGAACTGGGTTTTGGCGACGGCGGCGGCCTCCGCCTGCTCCTTGGCGCGCCGGAGTTCGGTGGCCTGGGTTTCCAGCCGCATCTTGTCGCGAATGCCGCCGAGAATCAGGTGGTTGCGCTGCCGTGCGAACAGGATGAGCAAGCACGTGTACAGCAGCGTCACGATCGCGATGAACGAACCGGCGCTGCTTTTGGAAGTCAGCGTCCAGGCAATCGGCGACGCCGCGACGATGATCGTGTACATGGCCGCCAGGCGGACGTCGGCGGCGAGCACGGTCATCGCGCTGTTGGCGATGGCGCTCAAAAAGATCACGACCAGGAAGCCGATCCAGGAGGTCTGATACTGGGTGAGGGCGGAAAACGTAAACCACGACCAGATGACGGCGTTGGACAGGCAGGTGGCGCGGAACAGCTGATGATCCCATTCCGGGACGTTCGCGTCGCGCTTTTCGATCAACCTCGCCATATGGTGGCGGAGCAACGTCAACGGAACCATCAACGCGGCCAGGAACATCGCCATGCGGATGTTTTCGTGACCGTACGGCGTGAGGTAGAGAAGGGCGCCGAACAACACCAGATAAATGGTGGTGACCGGCTTGTTGGCGCGAACCAGCGCGAGCCTGCGGCGGCGGTCCAGTTCCTGACGTTCACCGGGGCTGAGGGTGTCGAGCCATGAGGGATCGATGTACGCGAACGCCGGTCTCAACGGAAAGAACCCATCCCGCTGAAGATATCGGCTGAAACTGTCCCGATCTGGAGCTTTTTTACGTAACTTAACTTGCTGAAATTATGGGGCAACACGAGCCATGACGGTTTCGAGCGCGGTTGTCTCCACGGGCTTGGCGACGTGATCGTCCATGCCGGCCGCGAGGCACTCGGCGCGATCCTCGGCAAAGGCGTTGGCGGTGACGGCGATGATGGGGAGGTTGGCGCGGTCGGCCCCGGACCGGCGAATGGCTCGAGTGGCCTCAAATCCGTCCATTTCCGGCATATGGCAGTCCATGAGGATGATGTCGAGGCCGCCCCGGTGGAAGGCGTCGACCGCTTGCGTGCCGTTTTCGACGACGGTGACGTGATGTCCCAACTTGTGCAGCACATGGAGCAACACGCGCTGGTTGATGGGGTTGTCCTCCGCCACCAGGACGTTGAGCGGACGGCGGCGCGGGCGGGCCATGCCGGAGCCTGAGGCCGCTGGGCTCGCCGCTTCGGCTGCCGCCAGCGGAATCTGGAACCAGAATACGGAACCCTGGTCGATCACCGATTGCACGCCCAGGCGGCCTTGCATGATCTGGACCAGTTTGTGGCAGATGGCCAGGCCCAGGCCGGTGCCGCCGAAGCGGCGAGCGGTGGATTGGTCCCCTTGAGAAAATTCCTCGAACAGCCGCGCCTGTACATCCTTCGAAATGCCGATGCCGGTGTCGCGAACGGCAAAACGGATCATTCCGGGACGGTTTCCGCGCGCGGCCTCGACGTGGATTTCGCCAGCCTGTGTAAACTTCACGGCGTTGCTCAGCAGGTTGCTAAGCACCTGTTTGCAACGGGTTGGGTCGCCATGAACCCAGGCCGGCAGGGCCGGGTCGAGGTGCAGCCCGATGTGGATGCCCTTCTTGAGGCTGACCTTGCGCATGGGCTCGATAACCGCGCAGAGGGACTCGCGGAGGTGAAACGGAACGCTTTCGAGGGTGAGCTTGCCGGCGCCGATCTTCGAATAATCCAGGATGTCGTTGACGATGGTGAGCAGGAGGTCGCCGGATTGTTCGATGGCCTGCGTCAATTCGCGCTGCGAGGTGTCGAGGGCGGTTTCGTTCAGCAGGTTGACCAGACCCAGCACACCGCTCAGGGGCGTACGGATTTCGTGGCTCATGGCGGCCAGGAACTGCGTTTTCGCGACGCCCGCGGCTTCCGCCTGTTCCTTGGCGCGGCGCAGTTCGGCGGTTTGTGCCTCGAGCCGCATTTCGTTGCGGATCCCGTCCAGAATCAAATGGTTACGCTGTCTGGCAAAGACGATCAGGGCGAGCGTATAGAGAATCGACAGGATGCCGACGACGTTGCCGATGGGTGCCAATTGCCGGGTCCAGGCGACGGCGGCGGCGGCCAGAATGATGGAGTACATGCTGGACAGCCGGACATCGGCGGCAAGAACGGTCATCGCGCCATTGGCGATGCCGCTCAACGCTAGCACGAGCAGGAAACTGATCCACGAATCCTTGTATTCGCCAAGTGCGTTATAGGTAAACCAGGACCATACGGCGGCGTGTCCGCAGCAGATGAAGCGGAAAATCTGGTGGTCCCTCGAGGCGCCGATGGCCTGCCGTGCCCGGATGGATTTGGCATACCAGAAGCGCAACACGGTGAAGATGGTCATCACCAGAGACACGACGACCGCCTCCGCCGCGTGGTCGCGAGCGAAGGACGTGTAGTACAGGAAGGCCGCCAATACGATGAGATGGACCGCGGCGGCGGGAGTATTGTTGTGAACCAGGTCGAGCAGCGTCCGGCGGTCCAACTCCTCCCGTTCGGCAGGGGATAGTTCCCCGAGCCACGGTGGGTCGAGCCAGCGGAGGCAGTTCAGCGTATTCCGGCGCACTCTCAAAGTATCGGAATTCTTATTGCAAGTTGTGAATAGAACTGGCGCGCTATTTTGCCCCCTATAATAAAGTCGGAGGATTTCTTTCCCGCTTTATGTCTGGCGTCAACACTCAAGCAAACGCTCCGTCGCAAGCGCATGAGTCTCCGGAATTCAATCCGCAAATTTCGGCGGAAGCGCGATTCGATCAGGCAGCCGCTTTGCTGCGGATCGATGAGGGTCTGCAAAAGGTCCTGCGCGCGCCGGCGCGTGAAATTACGGTCAACATCCCGGTGATGCTGGACGATGGCAGGCTTGAGGTGTTTACGGGATACCGGGTGCAGCATTCGCTGGCGCGGGGTCCTGCCAAGGGCGGAATCCGGTACGCGCCGGACGTGAGCATTGAAGAAGTTCGCGCGCTGGCCGCCTGGATGACGTGGAAGTGCGCGGTGCTCGACCTGCCGTACGGCGGTGGCAAGGGCGGGGTGATCTGCAACCCGGCCCAGCTTTCGCAGGTTGAGCTGGAACGCATCACGCGGCGCTATACAGCTGAAATCATAGAGTTTATCGGCCCGGAGAAAGACGTTCCGGCGCCCGACATGAACACCAACGAGCAGACCATGGCGTGGATCATGGATACGTACTCGATGCACCGGCGGGAAACTACGACGGCGGTAGTAACGGGTAAGCCGTTGAATCTGGGCGGGTCCCGGGGACGTAGCGAGGCCACCGGGCGGGGTTGCCTGCTGGTGACGCAGGAGGCGCTGAAGCTGTTCGGCTGGAAGCCGGAAGACGCGCGCGTGGTGATCCAGGGTTTTGGCAATGTCGGCGGCATGGCGGCAAAACTGATGTCGCGGGCGGGATTTAAGATCATTTCGATCGTCGAATGGGATGGGGCTGTGTACAACCCCAACGGTCTGGACATCGAAAAGCTGATGCGCCATAAGAAGGAAACGGGATCGATCCTGGACTTTGCCGAAGGCGAGAACATGGACCGCTTTGAGGCCATGTACCTGGAGTGCGAAGTTCTGGTGCCGGCGGCGAAGGAGAACGTCATCACGTCGCAGAATGCGGACAAGCTTCGGACGCGCATCATCTGCGAGGGCGCGAACGGTCCTACGACGCATCTGGCGGACCCGATCCTGCGGGACAAGAAGATTTTTGTGATTCCCGACATCCTGGCCAACGCCGGGGGCGTGACGGTGTCGTACTTCGAATGGGTGCAGGACCGCATGGGCCTGTTCTGGGCTGAAGACGAAGTCAATCAGCGCCTGCGGGACCGCATGGTGGAGAGCTTCAAAGACGTCGTGCAGTATGCGGGCAACCATAAAGTGGATAACCGCACGGCGGCATACCTGCTGGCGCTGGACCGCGTACAGTTCGCGATCAAGCTGCGGGGAATTTACGGGTAGATGTGCTGAGGCTGGCTGTAGCGGTCGGAATCCTCGGTATTGCCGGCGGCGCCCTCGCGGTGCTCGAAGCGTACCAGATGCCTTGGCGCAGCTACGACAGCATGGAGCCTCACGACAACGTACAACTGCCATCGGACTGGAACGAGAAGACCGAATGGGTGTTCGGTCGGCTGATGTTTCCGAACCATCCGAACTCGGTGTTCGGGCGTTTCCGGCGAGGCGATGGCCGCGCGCATTGGCTCGAAGGCGCCAGTAGCTGGACGCAGGACTATCCTCGCGCCGACCGCCACTTTGCGCAGGCCTTGCGCCGCCTGACCCGGATCCAGACCCGTTCGGTGGAACAACCGGTGAACCTCGACGACGGCGACGATGTCTACAACTGGCCGTTCCTGTTTGCCGGAGAACTGGGCGACTGGACTCTCGACGATCAACAGTGCGCGAAGCTGCGGGATTACCTGTTGCGAGGCGGGTTCCTGTTCCTCGACGACTTTTGGGGCGAAGAGGAATGGGACCGGTTCAACGAGACCATGCGCAAGGTGTTTCCCGACCGCCCGATTGTGGAAATCGACGGGGACGACCCGATTTTCCATACGGTGTACGACCTGGACGAGCGGTACCAGGTTCCCGGGCAATGGGTGTTGCGCGGCGTGATGCGGTGGCGTAGCGACGGGGCAAAGCCGAAGTTTCAGGGCATCTACGACGATCATGGCCGTGTGATGGTGGCGATCACGTTCAATTCGGACGTCGGCGACGGTTGGGAATGGGCGGACGATCCGAAGTTCCCGGAGCGGTACGCGTCGTTCGCGATGCGGCTGGGCGTCAACTACGTCATCTACTCGCTGACGCACTGAGCGCCTGGTCGCAGCAGCAGAGGCCGATACAAGCGGCCATTCATGCGACAGTAGGCAGATGCGGGATCGTATTTTTCATGCCTTGCATCAGGTGGCGGGCGAGCCGTTGGTGCTGCCGAATGCGTGGGACGCGGGCAGCGCGAGGATGTTGGAACATGCCGGCGCGAAGGCCATTGCGACGACCAGCGCGGGCGTCGCCTGGGCGCACGGGTACCGCGATGGAGACTTGCTGCCCAATGAACTGTTGCTGACCACGCTTCGCAGTACGGTTCGCGCGGTGACGGTTCCGGTGAGCGCGGACATCGAAGGCGGCTATTCGAACGATCCCGCGGCGGTGACGGAGTTGGTGTCGCGGGTGTTGGACGCTGGCGTGGTGGGCATCAACATCGAGGACGGCGACCATCCTGTCGAGTTGCTGGCCGCCAAGATCGAAGCGATTCGCGGGAAAAGTTCGACGCTGTTCGTCAATGCGCGAACCGATGTGTACCTGTTCCAGCTTGTCGAGCCGGAGCGGCGGTTGGAAGAAACGCTGCGTCGCGCGGCGATTTACAAGGCCGCCGGCGCGAGCGGAATCTTTGTTCCCGCGATTCTGAATTCCGCGGACATCAAGACCGTCGTGGCGGAAGTGGGGCTGCCGGTGAATGTACTGGCGCTGCCGGGCGTGCCTCCGCTGGCGGATCTTGCGAGGTTGGGTGTGGCGCGATTGAGCGCGGGCTCCGGCATTTCTCGCGAGGTGTTCCGATTGACGGCGTCGCTGGGGACGCGGTTCCTGTCTACCGGTACGTTGGG
>JAFDVT010000556.1 GCA_018268875.1 Acidobacteriota bacterium | reverse complement strand
AAGTTCCAGGAACCGGGTCATGGCGGCGACCCCGTCGATCATGCCTTCGTCCATGCAGATGTCGATGACGTTGGCGCCGTTTTCCACCTGCTGCCGCGCGATGCTCACCGCTTCTTCGAACTTGCAGTCCTTGATGAGCTTGGCGAACTTGGGCGACCCGGCGACGTTGGTGCGCTCGCCGATCATGATGTAGACGCCCTGCTGCTGCGTAAACGGCTGCGAACCGGATAGCCGCAGCGGTCCCAGTGACGTCGAACGGCGTTCACGCGTGGGCTTGCCTTCAAGCGCTTTGGCGATCGCCGCGATGTGTTCCGGTGTGTTGCCGCAGCAGCCTCCGGCGATGTTGATGAGCCCGCCCTGCGCGAACTCTCCCAGGTAGCGAGCCATGTCCGGCGGCTCCAAATCGAACCCCGTGGGCGACAGCGGATTGGGCAGCCCGGCATTGGGATAGCAGGAAATCGCCGCGCTGGACTTCGACGCCAGTTCCTCCAGGAACGGGTACATCAGGTCCGGCCCGAGCGAGCAGTTCAAGCCCACCGACAGCGGCTGAATGTGTTCGACGGCGTTCCAGAACGCTTCCACGGTTTGGGCGGAAATCATGGTCTCGCCACCGCGCCCCACAGCAGCGGAGATCATCACCGGGATCTCTTTTTTGTCCTGGTCGAACACCTCGCGAATGGCTACCAGCGCGGCCTTGGCGTTCAACGAGTCGAAAATCGTTTCGACGAGCAGGACATCGCTGCCGCCGGCGATCAGCGCGCGGATCTGGTGGATGTAGGCCTGTTTCACCTGGTCGAACGTCACGACGCGGAACCCCGGATCGTCGGCGTCCGGCGAGTTCGACAGCGACACGGTAAGCGGCCCGATCGCGCCAGCCACAAAGCGCTGGCGTCCGGTCGCGTTGGCCACCCGGTCGGCCCATTCGCGACATTGGCGGGCGGACGTTTCGTTGATCTCCCACGCCAGGTCGTTCAGGAATTGGTCATCGATAATCTTCTGGTAAAACGCCGGGTCCTTGCGGCCGCCATGTTCCCGAGGATCGTCGACAAAGAACTCGCTTTGCGAGATCGAAGTCGCGCCAAAGGTGTTGGTTTCGATGATGTCCGCGCCGGCTTCCAAGAACCGCCGGTGGATGTCGCAGATCATCTGCGGTTGCGTCAACGAAAAGAGGTCGCCGTTGTTCAGCAGGTCCTTGCGCGAATCCTGGAACCGTTCCCCACGAATATCCTGCTCCTTCATGCCATAGGTGCGGATGGTCGTACCCATCGCGCCATCGATAATGGCGATGCGGTTCTTCAGGATCTGTTGTAAAGGATGGTTACTAGCTCGGCTCATTGCAGGGGGGCTCGGGACGGCCGTTCCGCGAACGGTGTCCTTTGTTTATAATACCGAGCTATTCGGTATAGAAATGCGGTCGCAGTTCGGAATCCGGAACGAATCTTGCCCCCTGGCGAAGAATCGCTTGCAGAGTGCCGCCGTCGAGTTGCTTGTGGTCCGGAATTGTCAGCGACTGTGATCGTTTGTCAACGGCATCAGGCGGCCGCTTCAAGTTCCATCGTTGCGAGTATCGTGGGATTCGGAGCGAAGCCGAGAGCGCCCAAGTCCTCGCCCTCCAAATGCAAGCCAATCGCCTCGGAAATGTTGTGGGTCAACTCGTCCAACGTCAGAGCCTGCGTTACCACCGGAAGGTCCAAGCACTCGCCGACAAAATGCGTCTCGCCTTTGCTGATGCGCACTTGAATTGTCTTTTTCATGGGCTACTTCTCAACCCCAGTATGCCTTAGATATTGCTGTGGCTCTGCCCGCCGTCGGCCACCACGCACGAACCCGTAATCAGGCTCGCCGCCGCGCTCGACAGGAACACGATCGTGTTCGCTACCTCTTCCGGATGCCCGAACCGGCCAAGCGGCATATCGGTCTGCACGAACTTCTCGATCTTTTCTGGGTCCGCCTGCATCCGCTTGGCCCATCCGCCACCGGGAAACAGCACCGACCCCGGCGCCACCGCGTTCACCAGGATTCCATCCGCCGCCAAGTCTCGAGCCATCGCCTTCGACATGCTGATCACCGCTGACTTCGCCCCGTTGTACGCCGCCCCGCCTCCGCCTTCTTTGCCCCAGATGCTCGCGACATTCACGATGCGGCCCCATCTGGCGGCCTTCATATGCGGAATCGCGGCCTTGCTCGCCACCAGCGTCGAAAAGACGTTCAGTTCGAACACCCCCTGCCACTGCTCCACGGTCGACGCGTCGAAACCGCCGCCGCCCATCGAACCACCTACGTTGTTCACCAGGATGTCCAGCCGTCCGAACCGCTCGTGCACGGCGTTCACAAAGCCGGTTAATTCCTCCGGCTTTGTGACATCCACTGTGTACGAATACAGTCCGTCCAACTCCACGGGATTCCGGCCGCACACCGCGACCACGCAGCCTTCCGCCGCCAGCGCGTTCGCCGTCGCAAGACCAATGCCTCGCGTACCTCCGGTGACGATCGCGACGCGATCTTTCAGGCCCAGGTACATCGAATCAACCCGGGAGCTTCGAAGAACCCATCAGCGCGAGGTCGATCGCGCGGGCGGCCTTGCGACCTTCGGCAATCGCCCACACCACCAGCGACTGTCCGCGACGCGCATCGCCGGCCGCAAACACCTTCGGGTCCGACGTCGTAAAGTCGTCCATCGAAGCCTTCACGTTGCCGCGCTTGTCCAGTTCCACGCCCAGCGATTCCAGCAGTCCCTGCCGTACCGGACCCGTAAAGCCCATCGCCAGCAGCACCAGGTCGGCGTCCAGTGTGAACTCCGTCCCCGGAATCTGTGCGAACCCTTTTTCAGGACCTTCCACGCCGATCGCATGCAACTGTTTGACGTTGCCCTGCGCATCGCCGGTGAACTTCGTCGTCGCGATGCCCCACATCCGTTCGCCGCCCTCTTCGTGCGACGATTCCTGGCGCAGCATCAGCGGCCACAGCGGCCACGGCGTCGTCGAAGCGCGCTCGCCCGGAGGCATCGGCATGATCTCAAACTGGTGCACCGACGCCGCGCGATGCCGGTGGGACGTACCCAGGCAGTCCGCGCCCGTGTCGCCGCCGCCGATGATGATCACGCGCTTGCCGGTCGCCCGGATCTGTTCCGGAACCCGGTCGCCCGCCACGATCTTGTTCTGTTGCGGCAGGAACTCCATCGCAAAATGGATACCGTTCAACTCGCGCCCGGGCACCGGCAGATCGCGAGGCGTCTCCGCCCCGATCGCCACCAGGATCGCGTCAAAGTTCTTCTTCAGTTCCTGCGCGTCGACGTTCACGCCTACCTGCGCGTTCACTTCGAACTTCACGCCTTCGGCTTCCATCTGCGCCATGCGACGGTCGATGAACCGCTTCTCCATCTTGAAGTCCGGAATGCCGTACCGCAGCAATCCGCCCACGCGGTCGTTCTTTTCGTACAACGTCACATCGTGGCCTGCGCGCGCCAACTGCTGTGCCGCCGCCATGCCCGCCGGACCCGATCCGATCACCGCTACTTTCTTGCCGGTTTTCGTTTCCGCGACTTCCGGGCGAACCCAGCCTTCGGCCCATGCATGTTCGATGATCGTACGCTCGATCAGCTTGATCGCCACTGGAGATTCGTTGATCCCCAGTACGCAAGCCGCCTCGCACGGCGCCGGACAAATGCGCCCCGTGAACTCCGGAAAGTTATTGGTCGCATGCAGGGTACGGATGGCTTCCTGCCACCGGTCCTTGTACACCATATCGTTCCAGTCCGGAATGATGTTGTTGAGCGGGCAACCGGTGTGGCAAAAGGGAATGCCGCAATCCATGCAACGCGCGCCCTGCGTGCGAACTTTTTCTTCCGGAAAGTCCTGGTAGATCTCGAACCAGTCGTTCACGCGCTCGGCCACGGGCCGGCGTACGGGCAGTTCCCGCGCGTATTCTTTAAACCCGGTCAGCTTACCCACGGGCCACCTCCTGCTGCTGCTTCTTTAGCGTTGAATCCACCGGGTTGTACTGCATCTGTGCGCGAGGCACGCCCAGCACGCGCTTCAGTTCGTGCGGATAAACCTTCACGAACTTCGGCAGCATCGTGTCGAAGTTATCCAGGATCCACCGTGCTCGCGGCGAACCCGTCAACTGCTCGTGCCGTTCAATCAGGTTCTTCAGCGAATTGATGTCCGGCTGTTCGGTCACCGGTTCCAGATCCACCATGTTCTTGTTGCAGAGCACGCTCGAAAACTTGCCCGACTCGTCGAGGACGAACGCGATGCCGCCGCTCATGCCGGCGCCAAAGTTCTTGCCCGTCTCGCCGAGGATCACAACGAGCCCCTTGGTCATGTATTCGCAACCGTGGTCGCCCACGCCTTCGACGACAGCCGTAGCGCCAGAGTTACGAACCGCGAACCGTTCGCCCGCGACACCGTTAAAGAAGCACTCGCCGGTCGTCGCGCCGTACAGCACGACGTTGCCGATCAGAATATTCCGCTCCGGCAGGAACACCGACTGCTTCGGCGGGTACACGATGATCTTGCCTCCCGACAGACCCTTGCCGACATAATCGTTGGCGTCGCCTTCGAGCGTCAGCGTCACACCCTTGGCCAAGAACGCGCCAAAACTCTGGCCCGCGCTGCCATTGAACTGGAACTTCACCGTGTCGTGCGGCAGCCCTTCCGAGCCGTACTTCCGCGCGATCTCGCCCGACAGCATCGCGCCCACGGTGCGATGCACGTTCTTGATGGGCAGCTTGAAGTCCACCGGCGTACCGCTGTCGATCGCGTCGCGAGCATGGTCGATCAGCTTGTAATCCAAAGCCTGTTCGAGGCCATGATCCTGCGCGATCAGGCAGCGCCGTCCCACACGCCCCGGCACCGCCGGATTGTGCAGAATCGACGAAAAGTCCAGCCCGCTCGCCTTCCAGTGTTCGACGGCCTTGCGCATCTCGATCACGTCCACGCGGCCGATCATCTCGTCCATCGTGCGGAACCCGAGCTTCGCCATCAACTGCCGAACCTCTTCGGCGATGTAGAAGAAGAAGTTGATGACGTTTTCCGGCGTACCCGTAAACTTCTGGCGCAAATCCGGATCCTGCGTCGCGATGCCCACCGGACACGTGTTGAGGTGGCACTTGCGCATCATGATGCAGCCCATCGCCACCAGCGGCGCCGTCGAAAATCCGAATTCTTCCGCGCCCAGCAGCGCGGCGATCACCACGTCGCGGCCGGTCTGCAACTTGCCGTCCGTCTGTACCCGGATGCGCGACCGCAGGTCGTTCATCACCAGCACCTGCTGCGTTTCGGCGAGGCCCAGTTCCCACGGGATTCCGGCATGTTTCAGCGAGGTCAGCGGCGATGCGCCCGTCCCGCCGTCGTAACCCGAAATCAGCACCAGATCCGCGTGCGCCTTGGCGACGCCCGCCGCAACCGTACCCACGCCGACTTCGGCCACCAGCTTCACCGAAATGCGAGCCCGCGGGTTCGCGTTCTTGAGGTCGTAAATCAACTGCGCCAGATCTTCGATCGAATAGATGTCGTGATGCGGGGGCGGGGAAATCAGGCCCACGCCCGGCGTCGCGTGGCGAACCCGCGCGATGTTCTCGTCGACTTTGTGACCGGGCAACTGGCCGCCCTCGCCGGGCTTGGCGCCCTGCGCGACCTTGATCTGCAATTCGTCCGCGTTCACCAGGTATTCGGCCGTCACGCCAAAGCGTCCCGACGCCACCTGCTTGATCGACGACCGCCGCGAATCACCATTGGCGTCCGGAATAAAGCGTTCGGCCTCTTCGCCGCCTTCGCCGGTGTTGGAACGTCCGCCAATGCGGTTCATCGCAATCGCCAGCGTTTCGTGCGCTTCCTTCGAAATCGACCCGAACGACATCGCGCCGGTGGCGAACCGCTTCACGATCTCCTTCGCCGGTTCCACTTCCTCAATTGGGATCGGCTTGGCCGAATACCGCAGATCCATCAGCCCGCGCAGCGTGCACAATTGCTTGGACTGCGTGTCGATCAGCGACGTGTATTCCTGGAACGTCTCGAACCGCCCCTGGGTCACCGAATGCTGCAGCTTGCTCACCGTCAGCGGATTGAACAGGTGATATTCGCCGCGCACACGGAACGCATACTGCCCGCCCGCATCCAGTTCCGTCTCGTTTTCCGACAGATTCTGGTAGGCGAACGCGTGCTTCATCTGCGCTTCCTTCGCCAGCACATCGAGACCGATGCCTTCGATGCGCGACGACGTACCCGTGAAGTACTCGTCCACCAGCGCCTTGTTCAACCCGATGGCCTCGAACACCTGCGCGCCGCGATAGCTTTGCAGCGTCGAAATGCCCATCTTCGAAAAGACCTTCAACAGGCCCTTGTTCACCGCTTTTTTGTAATTCTTGAGCGCCGTCTTAAAGTCCGTGCCGCCGCGCTTGGCCAGATCTTCGAGCGTCTCAATCGCCAGATAAGGATTGATGGCCGACGCGCCGTAACCCATCAGCAGGCAGTAATGCATCACCTCGCGAGGTTCGCCGGACTCGATGATCAGCGCCACCTGCGTACGCGTACCTTCGCGAACCAGGTGGTTGTGCACCGCGGTCAACGCCAGCAGCGAAGGAATCGGCGCCGACTCTTCGTCGATGCCGCGATCCGACAGGATCAGCACCGAATACCCGCTCTTGATCGCGTGCGAGGCCGAACGGCACAGTTGATCGAGCGCCCGCTTCAACCCACGCTCGCCTTTTTCCACCAGGAACAGTGTGTTCAGCGTCGTCGCCAGGAAGTCTCCCTGGCTGATGCGGCGAATCTTTTCGAGATCGCGATTGGTCAGGATCGGATGCGCGATCTTCAGCGTGTGGCAGTGCTCCGGCGTCTCCTGCAGGATGTTCCGCTCGTTGCCGATGTAGCTCGTCAACGACATCACCAGTTCCTCGCGAATCGGATCGATCGGAGGATTGGTCACCTGCGCGAACAACTGCTTGAAGTAGTTAAACAGCGGCTGCGGCTTGTCGGACAAGCAGGCGAGTGGCGTGTCCGTACCCATGGATCCAATCGGCTCTTCGCCGTTGGCCGCCATCGGCATCATCAGCATGCGGATGTCTTCTTCGGTGTACCCGAACGCCCGCTGCCGGGTGATGATCGTTTCGTGATCCGTCTCCTGCACGCGCGTCGGCTCCGGCAGCACGTCCAGGTTGATCTGGTGGTTCGCCAGCCATTCGCCGTAGGGTTGCTGCCCCGATAGCTTCGCCTTGATCTCTTCGTCGGGCACCAGGCGCTTTTCCTGCAAATCCACCAGGAACATCTTGCCCGGTTGCAGGCGGCCCTTGGACTTCACGTTCTCCGGCTTCACCGGCAGCACGCCGGTTTCAGACGCCAGAATCACAAAGTCGTCGTTGGTGACGACATAGCGCGCCGGGCGCAACCCGTTGCGGTCGAGCGTCGCGCCAACCCAGCGGCCATCGGTAAACGCCACCGCCGCGGGACCATCCCACGGTTCCATCAACGACGCGTGATACTCGTAAAACGCCCGCTTTTCCGCAGGCATTGTCGTATCGGCGTCCCACGCCTCCGGCATCAGCATCGCCATGACGTGCGGCAACTCGCGACCCGCCATCGTCAGCAATTCCACCGCGTTGTCCAGGCACGCGGAATCCGAACCGCCCGGCTGGATGATCGGAAACATCTTCTTCAGTTCCGGGAAGTAGTCGGACTGCAACACCGCCTGGCGCGCGTTCATCCAGTTGACGTTGCCTTTTACCGTGTTGATCTCGCCGTTGTGGCAGACATACCGGTAAGGATGCGCCAGGTTCCACGCCGGGAACGTGTTGGTCGAAAACCGCTGGTGCACCACGCACAGCGCGCTGATGACGTCCGGGTCTTTCAGTTCGCTATAAAACTCCGGAATCTGGTGCGACAGCAACAGACCCTTGTACACGATTACCCGCGACGACAGCGACGGGACATAAAAGAAGTCCTTCTCCCGAAGGTGCGAGTTCGCGACCTCGGCTTCCGCCTGCTTGCGAACCGCGTACAGCCGCCGTTCGAACTCCGTCGCGTCCATTCCAGGACCCTTGGCGATGAAGATCTGCTCAATATAAGGCTGCGTCGCACGAGCTTCGCGGCCAATCGTGTTGCCGTTGGCCGGCGTGTCGCGCCACCCCAGCGGCGTCAACCCGTT
>JAFDVT010000555.1 GCA_018268875.1 Acidobacteriota bacterium | reverse complement strand
AGTGCCTCGTGCACGCGAACCATGGCGTACGTATCCATGCGGCAGTAGTCCAGCAACTGCTGCCGCGTGACGTTCACATGTTCGCCCGTGATCACACCCCGCGCCATCTGCGCAAACTTCATGATTGCCGTCGAGCCATCGGCAATCGGCATCCCCGCGTACGACACGTCAGGCACCAGCGCCGGCAGCACGCTCTTGATCGAATAACTGCCGCGGAACGCCGGGTGGTACACGTGGTCGCCGACCAATTTGAGCAGGTCCACCATGCGGTTGCGAATCGGCGCCAGGGCGGGCTCAAGGTCCGGAAACCGTTCGCCCAGCGCCTTCAGACAGGTCCGCTCGAACACGCTGTAGGTAAAGATGGACCCGTCATCGCCGCTCAACGCGCCGATTAGCGCTTCCGCCAGTTCCCGCTCGCAATCCCGGGACGGATCGGCCAGGAACTCGTCGTGCGTGAACTCGCCATCGAGGCTTTCCCGGTGATGCACGCTGAACTGCGTCAGCAACTGCCGGTGGCATCCCGAATCCGGATACAAGGGCAGCGCCGCGGTGACGGTCTCGAAGTCCAGGTAATGACAGGGCCAGATCAGCTCGCCCAGCGCCTCGGCCAGTTCCGGTTCGAAGACGCTCACGCCCGACACCGCCGCATTGCGAACCCGTTCCTGCCGCCCGGTCAGGATCACGCCGGCCGGAATGTCGGCGATCCGCACAATGCCGTTCTCGGCAAAGTATTCCAGCCGCGAATTCGCTAGTCCCGGCAGTTCGAATACCGTATGTTCCGCGTCGCGACCCAGGCAGTCCTCTTCAAAGTAGGCGCACGCCCGGCAGATCCTGGCCAGTTTGCCGCCTGGCTCGCCGCTACCTAATAACGATGTGAGCATCGCCGCCGACCCGCGCTCGAACCGCTCCGCCAGATCTTTCGCCTTGCGTGTACAGTCCACTGCTTCGAAAAGGAGATCCACCGGGTCGCCATGACGGTATTCCCGCGACAGGATTAGCATTGTCGCATTGCTTACCGTCACGCCCGCACGCCGCAGGACGAACAGCGTGTACGCCAGGTCCTGCAGATACTCGGCTTTCACCGAAAATCCGCTCTTGATGAGCACCACCTGCCAGGCGGTGCCGGATTCCGCCCGCCGGAGGATGTGTACGCGTAGATGGAACTCCGCGGTGTCGAACTGCGCCTGAAAAATCGTGTCGCACCGCGGATCGTCCATCAGGCGCCTGGTGTCTTCCGCCGTGCGAGCTTCCACGCCGCCCGGAAACAGGTCCCGCGCCAGCTTTTGTACCTCGATCGCCTCGTACATCCGGTGACGGTCCGCCGGCTCTGCGAACCCACTGTTGCCGTCTGTTGGTTCACGGTGTAAGCTCAGCCAAGCCATGCGTGTACACCCGTGCGCCGCCAGCCAGGTTTGTTTCGAAATCCGAATCTTCCGCCCTCTCCCCTCTATTTGACTTTATCCCTCCCGGCATTCTATCGTTAGGATTCCGAATGTCCGAAACCGCCCATGGAGAAGTGCAGCGAGTGGACGAACTCCTCGACTCCACGCTCGAAAGCGTGGACCATGCCGAGGCCGTTGTCGTAAAAGCGGCCGAGGAAATGGGGTTCGACGAAGAGGAACTTCACAAGATCGGCATCGCGGTTCGCGAAACTATGGTGAACGCCGTGGTGCATGGCAACCGGTACAACTCCCGCAAGAAGGTTCACTTCGAAGTGCGGCGAACGGAATCCACGTTGACCATCCGTGTCGGTGATGAGGGCGAAGGCTTCGAGCGCAAGGAAGTGGCCGATCCGTTGGCGGAGGAAAATATCCTCAAGTTCTCCGGCCGCGGTCTCCTGCTTATCGAAGCGTTCATGGACGAATTTGTGACGGAACCGCGCAAGCCAACCGGTACGCAGGTCACGTTGGTCAAGCGCAAGGTTCCTGTGGTAACAACAGCCAGTTAAATTCAAAGTTATCTTTTTCTGCAAGCAGCAAGGAGGCAGTTCGTGAGCGTAAAATTGACGACCCGCCAGGTGGGCGACGTAACCGTGGTGGACGCGGCCGGAAGAATCACTTTAGGTGAAGGCGCCATCACCTTCCGCGATACCATTCGCGATCTGGCGTCGAAGGGCAACCAGAAGATCCTGCTCAACCTGGGCGAGATCAGCTACATCGACAGTTCGGGCATCGGCGAACTGGTCTCCGGCTTTACCACCGTGCGCAACCAGGGAGGCGTCCTGAAGCTCGTCGGACTCACCAAGCGCGTCCAGGACCTGCTCCAGATCACCAAGCTGTACACCGTGTTCGACGTCTACGATGACGAAGCCACGGCCGTCCGCAGCTTCGCCTAAACTTTCCCGTCCGATTTCCGAAAACCGCGTCTTCCATCACTGGCAGACGCGGTTTTCGCATTTGTGGGCGGGCTGACGTCCCCGCATTTGCGACTGAGATTCTGAACGCTGGTTCCACACTATCCTTGTGTGACTACCACGGTACCTAGCGTTCTTTTGGTCGAAGAACTTCCCCTAAACCGCGATGCCCTTTCCGCGCTGATTTCCAGTTGGTCCGATTTTACGCTGGCCGGCGCCGCCGGTACCGCGCGCGAAGCCTTGGAAATCGCCGAAGTGGCAAAGCCGTCCATCGCGCTGCTGGACTTTCATTTTGCCGACCTTTTTTCGTTGGAACTTGTACGCCAGTTGCGTTCGGTCCATTCGGCGATTCGCTGCGTGGTCCTGGCGCAGCGTTCGGACGCCAAAACCGCCGCCGATGTCATCCGCGCGGGCGCCCACGGCCTTGCCGTCAAAACCTGCGCGTCGGAGGACTTGCGGTACACCCTGAACCAGGTGCTGGGCAACAGCCTGAGCGTCCCGCCGGATCTGGAAGTAGCCACCGCCATGCGCGCCGCCGTACGCCAGGCCGGGGACCCTGTGGACGATCTTTCGGCCCGCGAACATCAGGTGTACCTCATGCTCACCGAAGGCGTGAAGCCCAAAGAAATCGCCTCGCGTTTGCAGGTTAGTCCGAAGACCGTGGATAGCTACCGTGCGAACATTCTGCGCAAGCTGAACGTGCGCGACTTCGCCTCGCTCATGCGCATCGCCGTGGAGCGCGAGCGTACCATGAGCACGCAGCGTACGATGGTCGCGGCAGCGGGGTAGCCGCCCTTCCGGCTATTATAAGCATGTAATTATCTGCTTATAGCTGGAGGATGTATGATCGATCTTCGCGACATTCGCTCGGTGACGGACTTCCAAAGAAACATCAAGGACTATGTCGGCAAGCTACAGAAAGGGAAGTCGCCGATGGTTCTGACGCTCAACGGTCGCGCGGCGGTGGTGGTGCAGGACGCCGAGAGTTATCAGCAGTTGCTGGACCGGCTGGAACAGGCGGAGACGCTTGCGGCGATCAAGGAAGGTATTGCACAGGCGGATCGAGGGGAAGGCATTCCCTTTGAAGAGGCAGAACGCCGACTTCGGAAGAAACATGGCTCGCGCCGGCCGTGAGTACCCGGTAACCCGATATGATGAGACGACTCTATGCGTCTCAAAGATCGTGTTGCGATTGTCACCGGCGGCGGAACCGGGATTGGCAGAGGCATTTGTGAGGCTCTGGCCGCCGAAGGTGCCAAGGTAGTCGTCAACTACGCCAGATCCAAGGAAGATAGCGAGGCTACGGCCGCCGCTACCGGTGGCGTCGCCGTGCAGGCGGACGTCACCAACGAGGCTGAGGTCAAGCAGCTTTTCGACACCACCGTCGAACGCTACGGCCGCCTCGACATCGTCGTCAACAACGCCGGCTGGAGCAAGCGTACCCCGCATGACCAGCTTGACGACCTCACCGACGACATCTGGGATCGCACCCTGAACACCAACCTCCGCGGCGCCTTCAACTGCATGCGCCAGGCCTCGCCCATCCTCAAGAACAACCCCGGCTCCACGATCATCAACATCGCCTCCATCGCCCCACACTACGGCGGTGGCAGTTCCATCGTCTACGCCGCCTCGAAAGCCGGGCTCCTTTCGATGACCAAATCCTTCGCCCGCATCCTGGCCCCGAATGTCCGTGTCAACTCCATCTCGCCGGGCTTCGTGAAGACCCGCTTCGCTGGCTGGCCTCCGGAAACCTTTGTCGAAGCCGAAAAGAACTCGATCCTCGGCCGCCTCGTCAGTCCGGCGGACGTCGGGAAAGCCGCCGTGTTCCTCGCCGCTGATGCTGTCTCCATGACGGGCGAAAATATCAACATCGACTTCGGCCAGACCGCTCTCCGCCGCAACTAGGAACACTCATGACCAGCACCATTTCCCACTGGATCGACGGCAAATTCGCTACGCCCGCCAACAGCCGAACCGCCACCGTCTGGAACCCGGCCACCGGGGAAGCCGCCGCGGAGGTCGTCCTTGCGTCGCAAGGCGACATCGAGGCCGCCGTAACCTCAGCCTCCGCCGCTGCCAGAACCTGGCGCAGTTCGCCGCTGTCGCGCCGCGCCGAAATCCTCTTTCAGTTCCGCGCCCTTCTCGCAGCCAACCGCCAGCGCCTCGCCGAAGCGATCACTCGCGAACACGGCAAGACCGTCGCCGACGCGCTCGGCGAAATCGCCCGTGGACTCGAGAACGTCGAATTCGCCTGCGGCGCTCCGGCGCTCCTCAAAGGAGGTTTTTCCGAGCAGGCGAGCAACGGCGTCGACGTTTACCAGATTCGTCAGCCGCTCGGCGTCGTCGCAGGCATCACGCCGTTCAATTTCCCCGCCATGGTGCCGTTGTGGATGTTCCCCAACGCCATCATGTGTGGCAATGCCTTTATCTTGAAACCTTCGGAAAAGGATCCTTCCGCCAGCCTCATCCTTGCGGAACTCCTCCAGCAGGCGGGTCTGCCGGACGGCGTGTTTACGGTCCTGCAGGGCGACCACACGGCCGCCAACGCCCTCATCGAACATCCCGAGGTGAAGGCCATCAGCTTCGTCGGTTCGACGCCCGTCGCCAAGGCGATCTACGAGGCTGGAACCAGGCTCGGTAAGCGCGTGCAGGCGCTCGGCGGGGCGAAGAACCACATGGTCGTTCTACCGGACGCGGACATCGCCATGGCTGCCGATGCTGCTGTGTCGGCCGCCTACGGTTCCGCCGGCGAACGCTGTATGGCGATCTCGGTTCTCGTCGCGGTAGGTTCCGCTGCCGAACCGGTGATCGCCGCGATCCGCGAACGCATCGCCAGGATTCGCATCGGCCCTGGTAACGACCCGCAGAGCGAGATGGGCCCGCTGATTACGCGCGAACATCGCGACCGCGTGGCGTCCTACGTCGATAACGCCAGGAACGAAGGCGCAACCGTCGTCGTTGCAGGCGAGCAACCCGTCAATGCCGGCTTCTTCCTGGGAGCCTCCTTGCTCGACCACGTCAAGCCTGGCATGGCGTGTTACGACCACGAAATTTTCGGGCCTGTCCTCAGTGTCGTACGCGTGGAAACCTACGCTGACGCGGTCCGGCTGGTCAACGAAAATCCCTTTGGAAACGGCGTCGCGATCTTCACCCGTGACGGCGGCGCGGCCCGCCAGTTCCAGTTCGACGTCGAAGTTGGCATGGTCGGCATCAACGTCCCGATCCCGGTGCCTGTGTCGTATTACAGCTTCGGAGGCTGGAAGGCGTCGCT
>JAFDVT010000554.1 GCA_018268875.1 Acidobacteriota bacterium | reverse complement strand
TATTATGTGTGCGTCCGCGCCAATCATCCCGAGTACAAGCTTCGGACGCGCGTGTACGACGTGCCGCCGTATGCAAAGCCGGAAGACGCGGTTCGCGCGGCGGTGGATTTTGCGATGGGGGCCGGCGATTCCTGGCACGCCAATACACCCCGGCGAGGCGGCATTTACGACCGCGTGTCGAACCTGCATCAGGAAACCACGCTATGCGTCGCCTGTCACGTCACGCACTTTACGCAGCGCGCCCAGATGTATGCGGTACACAACGGGTACCCGGTGGTGCAGCGGCAACAACTGCAGTTCATGACCGAGCGGTTTTACAACAATCCGCGGCCGTTTTACGGATTTGAGAAGGAAGGCGCGGTGTGGTCCCGCATGATTTCGGCGGCGGCCAATGTGCTCGGCCGCATGTCGACGCTGCTGGGCATGTATGAGACGGAGATCGCCGGCGAACAGCGGCCGTCCTTCCACAATGGCGTCAACGAATATCTCAAAATTTATTACGCGGGCCGCGACAAGTTGCCGAACGACGAAACCAACGGCAACACGCCACTGGTAAGCGCGCACGAGGTGGCCTGGTATGCCTGGGTCGCGTCGAAAGACCCGCGCCTGCCCGAGTTCGTCGCACAGGGCGAGGTCAAGAACATGATCGACCTCTGTTACCAGACGCTGGCGCTGGCCGACATGGATGGTGCCAAGTACAAGGACAAGATTGCGGCCAATGCGGAACGCATCCTGTCGTTGCAGCGGCCGAGCGGACAATGGGCGGCGAAGTTCGGCGCAAAGGAACCGGAAGCGGAGTTCCAGACCGGGCATGCGCTGTGGGCATTGCACGCGGCGGGCATCCCTCGCGAGAATCCGCAGGTCGCAAAGGGCCTGCGGTACCTTCTGCAGCGGCAGCAGGAGTTCGGCGGTTGGCTGGATCCGTTGCAGTCCTACGAGAACTTTCGCACACCGTTCCGCGAGACGCAGATGTCGGTACTGGCGCTGAGTTCGTACTATCCGGGTCCGGGCAAAGGCGGCAAGTGGAGCGCGGCGCCGGTGCAGTCGCTGTCGTCGAACCCCGGCGAGATGCTGCGCGAACTGGATCAATATTGGGTAGGCGGTGGCGCGGACCTGACGGCTGCGGCGGGATCGAACGACGCATACATTCGGCAGGCTGCGGTGGAAGCGATGGGCCGCATCGCCGATCCGGCGTCGTTGCACCTGCTGATCCACCGGTTGGGCGATCCCAGCAAACTGGTTCGCCGGACGGCCGCGTGGGCGGTTCGCCAGGTGTATTCGAGGCATCCCGCGCTGGCCACCGCGCCGCTCGAAGAGGCGTTGACCAAAGGCGACGAACGCACCCGCTGGGGCGCGACGCGCGTGTTTGCCCAGCACTTTGCGGGCCTCGCGCAACGTCCGGGCGTGGACCTCGCGCTGCTCAAGGCCGCCAACGCGCCGGAACCGGCGATTCGCATCCAGGCGCTGAAAGGCCTGTGGCAGATGTGGTTCTGGAACGCGGACCCAGCCTCGCGCGACCGCATCGAAAACGTGTTCCTCGCGCAAATCGAAAAGCCGGGGGCGCATGCCTGGGTGAATCGCAACCTGGCGGAAGGTATTTACAACATCGCGGATGAGAACATCCGCTATTTCTACAACAACTGGATTCCGCTGCTGGGCCGCGAGGAGGATCGCGTCAAGGTGATTCAAGGGCGCCTGGCGGTGGAATCGAGGCTGGCGGACAAGTTCGCTAAGGTGCTCGAAGGCAACAACGATTACCAGCGGCGCACGCTGCTGGCGTCGCTCGGCGACTTCGAACTGCGCCACGCCGACGTCTACGAACCGTTGAACAAGGTGGAAGATACGTTCCCGCCGCAGTACAACCGCATCGGCAACGACGTCGAACAGATCACGTTCTTTGGGCAGAGCGCGGAACGTTTTTCGAAGGCTCTGCTGCCGCTGCTGTCGTCCCCCGACGCCAGCATGCGTAAGCTTGCGCAGACGGCGGGACTTCTGGTTCGCCCGATGCGGTTCCCCGGCGTGATTGAGGTTTCAGGCGAACTGGGTCCGCTGGCGAAACAGGTGGGGGCGAGCCTTCCCAAGCCTCCTCCACCGCCGCCCGCCCCGGCAGGAGGCGCGGCTACGACAGTGACAAAGAACACCCGCAAACTGGACGAAGCTTACTTCCGAGGCTACGTCCAGCCGATCCTCGAAAAGCGCGGGCGCGACGGGTACGCGTGCGTGCATTGTCACGCCTCGCACGCCATCTTCGACGGCAGTTGGAGCACGGCGCGCAAGGTGGTGAACGTCGACAATCCCGAAGAGAGTCTGATCCTGCGCAAGCCGACCTCGAGCGCCGAAAGCGAAGGCGTGGTGGATTCGAAGATTCTGTCGCACGGCGGGGGCATTCGCTGGACCAAGACGTCGCCGGAATACCTGACGATTCTCGAATGGATCAAGGGCGCGGTGGAGTAGTTTGGGAGGCAGCTTACTCCAAAGGCTCCTCTAGGCGAGTAAGGATCCCAACAAAACTCATTTAAAGTTCCCCCTCCTGGTGGTCGATAAGAGAAGGTGCCAGTGCACCAGGACAAACAAAAGATCCTCGTCGTGAACGGCGACCCCGCCGCGCGAAGCGCCCTTTCCCTCGCGCTGGGCGAGCTAGGGTACGAAGTTTTACATTCCAGCGGATCGGCCGACACGGCGCAGATTGTACCGCTGCAGAACGTAGACCTTGTCTTATTTGAAACCGGTACGGTGGATGGCGGGCGGCCCGCTCTGGACGTCCTCCGGTTGCTGCGCGCAACCTACACCGATCACGTTTTGCCGATTTTGATCGCCGCCACCGGCGCCGACGGGATCGAGGCCATGCGAACCGGCGCGAGCGATTGTCTGCCGCCCACCGGGGACCCGCAGATGGCGCTGGCGCGTATCGCCGTGCATCTGAAGCGGAAGAAGGAAGCCGACGAATCGCGCGCCCGTTCGCAACGGTTCGAACTGGCAGCAGAAAGCACTGGGGACGGGATTTGGGATTGGGACCTGCGCAGCGGGTCCATTTATTTTTCACCTCGCTGGAAAGAACTGCTGGGCTTTGCGGAAAACGAACTGGAAAGTTCGCCGGACGAATGGTTCGGCCGCGTACATGAGGAAGATCAATCGCGCCTGCAGCTTTTGCTAAGCGAAGTGGGTTCCGATGGCGGGCCGTCGGAAATGCTGAGCCAGCATCGCGTCCGCCACAAGAACGGCAGCTTCCGTCACGTGGAAATTCGCGGGCAGATCCGGCGGGAAGGCTCCAACGGTACGGCAATGCGCATCGCGGGCGTAATGAAGGACACCACCGCCAAGCGCATCTACGACCCCCTGACCGGCTTGCCGAACCGTGGCTTTCTGATGGACGCGTTGCAAAAGGCCATCGAATACCGCGAAGGGCACCGCCGCTGGGGCTTCGCCCTGGTGCTGGTGAACCTGGATCAGTATGCCGCGATCAACTCCGTGTTCGGCCACGAATCGGGCGACCAATTGTTGATCGAGGCGGCGTCGCGGTTGCAACGGGCCGTACGGTCGAGCGAAGGCGGGGAAAGCCACCTGGTCGCCTACCTCGGGTCGGATGAGTTTGCGGTCCTGTTGGGCGGCGTGGACGACCTCCGCACGGCGCAGGAGGCGGCGGCGAAAATGCAGGCCGAGTTCGGCCATTCCTTCCTTTTGGAAGGCACGGAAGTATTCGCCTGCGCGACCATCGGCGTCGCGTTGTGGCACGACGGGTACCGCCGGGCGACGGAAATGCTCCGCGATGTGGACCTCGCCGTCCGCGAGGCAAAGGCCAAGGGCGGTTCCCGCATCGCGTTGTTCGACCTGCAGATGCAGCAGGAATCCATCCGGCGCCTGGAACTGTCGCTCGAAGTGCAGCGCGGGCTGGACCTGGACGAATTCGAAATCTATTACCAACCGGTAATCCGCCTCGAAAACGGCGCCGTCGCCGGGTTTGAAGGCCTGCTGCGCTGGCGTCATCCGGAACGAGGCGTCCTGGCTCCCGATCAGTTCCTGGCGCATGCGGAAAGCACCGGGTTGGTGATTCCGCTGGGCGTCTTCAGTCTGCGGCATGCCGCGGTCTCGATCCGCCAGCTGCAACATCGCTTCCCGAGCGCCCCGCCGCTCTATGTCGGCATCAACGTTTCGCCTCGCGAGGTCCGCCAACCCGGTCTTGCCTCGCGCGTGGAGGACATCCTGAACACGGCGGG
>JAFDVT010000553.1 GCA_018268875.1 Acidobacteriota bacterium | reverse complement strand
TACGTATCCGGCCGTTTCCGTCGTGCTCATATACGTGCCCGGAAACACTTCCGAATGCGTGATCAGGAATTGTTTGCGACCCGCCACGGCTTCGCGCGCGAAGTCCACAAATGGACCGATGTCCGCCTCTTCCTCTCCGTAACCCGCGTGCATGGAATCTGCCAGAACTACGCCTTGAATCCGCTCCCAATTGGCCTTGTCGCGAAGAATTTCGCGAATCGCGCCGTATCCCGCGCTGAACGAAGACAGCACCACCGACGTGAACTTCACCTTCGCCGCCTGCTCGGCTTGCGCCACCAACTCGGCAAAGCTCGAGCCGCTGGTCAGGATCAGTTGCCGGTACACCGACGACGATCCATTGGCCTCTACCGTCAGAATGGCCGCGTTGTTTTTGTATCGTGCGCGAGCCGATTGTTCCGCCACCCAGCCCGCGCCATGAAAGTGAATCACCAGGCGGCGAGGCCTGCTACCTTGCGGGGCCGGCAGCAACAACCGGCGTCCTGGTCCCAGATCTACGGTCCTGCCGGGAACTGGCGATGCGGGCTGCTCGAACCGCGTGTGCGCTCGCGTGTCGTCCCGCATCGGCGACGGATTTTGAGGTAACTGATTTGCGGCCAGTACGTACATTGATAATGAATACAGAAGTGTGAATCTGCGCGTAGCCGCCATCTTGTTCCACTGTATCGCCGTATCTTCCACGGCGAGCGCGCAGGTGTTGGTGCGGCCCGGCGATCCCGCGTTTTCCAAGGTCTCGGAGTTTTTTCGCGAGGGCTTCCACCCGGCGTCCGGCGATGCCAAGCTGAAGTGCTCGCTCCAACAGCTTCACCCCCGCGTTACCTTCAACTTCCGCTTCTTCACCGGATTCTTCGCATCGATGCCCGTGCGCCAGTTTGTTGGCCGCGAGAAAAACTTCATCACCCTCATCATGCGCGTAACTCCGGCGGACGCTAGCGAAGCGGCCTACTTCCTGTACCGCAACGACCTGCCGGAACTGCCCAAAGACGTCGGCAAAAGTACGTTCGAATTCAGTGGCGGTTTCTACACGGGACTGGGCAGGTACCGGGTGGATATCGCCCTGCAGGACGCCACCGATCGAACCTGCATCGCCAGTTGGAACGCCTCCGCGAACGATCGCAAGATACCCATTCAACTGGACAACAACCAGATCGCACCGCTCGGTTACGATTCCTGGCGCGGCATGAAAAACGCCGGCAAAACCGACGGCGGACGCGTCACGGTGTTCGTGCACGCCATCCCGCTTTACTACCGCCGCGCGCTGAGCAAACTCGGCGCGTTCGACCGTTCAACGCTTCTTACCAGCCTCACGTCGCTGCTGGACGAGTCGAAGTTTTCAAGCGCCCGCGTCGTCGTGTTCGACCTGCTGGGCAAGCGCGTCCTTTTCCAGCAGGATGGCTTTGACCGTCGCGGGTACCGCCGCCTTATTGAGGTCCTGGAGCGCACTGATTACGGCACCGTGGACTTCAAGACTCTGCAGTATGGCGGCACCGACTCCACCTTTATCCGCAACCTCCTGCGCGAGGAAATGAACCGCAAGGACCAGTCGGAGGCGATCGTCTTCCTGGGCGCCGAAGGCAGGCCCGCGCCCAAGGCCTTGCCGGACCTGAAGGAGTACCATCTTCCGGCGATGTTCTATATGGGGTTCACACGCTTTCAGATCCCTATGGAAGACGCCATGTATCAGGCCGTGCGCAGCACCAAGGGCAAGACGTTGACCATCTATCGGCCCGTCGATCTGGCCAATGGTATACGGTCCCTGGTACAAACCACCAGTACCGGTGGTGGCGCTCCCTGACGGCGCCCCTGATATCCTAAAGACTGGACTTCCATGGCAACAACTGATACCTCGAACACGGCTCCAGCAATGGCGGCCGATGTGAAACCCGTGCCGGTCAGCGGCGCGGTTACGGGTTCGGTCGCGCCACCGGCGGGGCTACCCAAGCCCGGCCTGACACCGGATCCGCCCATTCCGCCGCCTTCGCGCATGCTTCTTTCTATCCTCATTCCGGTTTATAACGAGCGCACAGTCGCCGAACGTTCTCTGCATGTCGTCCTGAACGCTCCTCTGCCGGAAAACATGGATCGCGAACTCATCATCGTCGACGACCGTTCCACCGACGGCACCTGGGACATTCTGCAGCGCCTTGCCTCCGAACATCCGTCGATCCGCCTGTATCGCCACGAGAAGAACCAGGGCAAAGGCGCCGCCGTCCGAACCGCCATCCAGAAGGCCACCGGCGACTTCTGCCTCGTGCAGGACGCCGACCTCGAATACGACGCCAACGAATACCCGCGCCTGATGCGGCCGTTGCTCGACGGCCGGGCTGACGCGGTCTTCGGTTCGCGCTACATGGCCGGCGATCAGACGCGCATCCTGCCCTTCTGGCATTCGATGATCAACAAGTACCTGACGTTGATCTCGAACATGTTCTGCAACCTCAAGCTCACCGACATGGAGACTTGCTATAAAGTCTTCCGCACGGACTTATTGAAGAGCATCCCGGTACGCTCCGATCGCTTCGGTTTCGAACCGGAAATCGTCATGAAGTGTGCCAAGCGCAAGCTTCGCATCTACGAAGTCCCGATCAGCTACCACGGCCGCACGTATGAGGAAGGCAAGAAGATCGGCTGGAAAGACGGCGTCAAGGCGCTCGGCGTAATCCTGTATTTCTGGCTCATCGACGATCTTTATGCCGAACCCTACGGCCGCGCGTTCCTCAACAACCTGACGGGAACTCCGGCGTACCTCAGTTGGATCACCGGCCTCGTCCGTCCGTACCTGGGCGACACGGTCATCGAAGTCGGCGCCGGCATCGGGAACCTGTCAGCACGCCTGATGGGCAAGAAGCTTCGGTATGTCGCGGGTGAAAAGGACCCGCTGTACCTGCACTCACTCAACAACCGGTTCTTACGCACGCCGAACGTTGAAGTCGAGAAGATCGATCCCGGCAAGGCCGAGGACCTCGCGCCCTTCGCCGGACAATTGCAAACCGCGCTGTGCATCAACGTCCTCGAGTACGCCGAAAATCCCGCCCAGGTGTTGACCGCTTTGCGTTCCACCGTCGCGCGCGGCGGCAACATCGTGGTGCTCGCCCCGCAAGGCAAAGGACTGTTCGGCAAAGTCGACGAGACGCTGGGACACAAGCAGCGTTTCTCCGAAGCCGAACTCCGCGGCATGCTCGAAAACGCGGGCTTCACCGTCGAACGCACCCACCAGTTGAACAAGATCAGCAAGCCCGCCTGGTGGCTGTCTTCCCGCGTCTTCGGTAGCCGCCGCATCAACAAGCTGACCCTTAAGATTTTCGACAAGACCGTCTGGCTCTGGCGCCGCATCGACTCGATCCTGCCCTGGAAGGGACTCTCGCTCGTCCTCGTTGCCCGCGCCAAAGACTAAGTACACACTTCTTCTACCAACATGTCCGACTACACGTTCCGGCACGCCATCTGCAACGAGGTTTTCCAAGGCTGGAAGTTCCACGACGCCTGCAAGAAGATCCGCGAAACCGGCTACACAGGCATCGAGATCGCGCCCTTTACGCTTTCCGAAACCCCGGCTGAGATCCCGCTCAACGACCGCCAGCAGTACCGCGGCATTATGAACAGCGAAGGACTCGAATTCATCGGCCTGCACTGGCTCATGATGGCCCCCAAAGGCCTTCACGTCACCACGCCCGACGCCGCCGTCCATCGCAAAAGCTGGGATCACGTGCACAGCATGATCGACCTGTGCGCCGATCTCGCCGGGAACACCCAAACCCACAACGGCATTATCGTCTTCGGATCGCCGTTTCAGCGTTCCACCACCGGAGGCATGTCGCGCGAGGATGCCGTACGCCGGTTCCGCGACGGATTTGCCGAATGCGCGGGTCATGCCGCCACAGCCGGTGTCACGCTTCTGGTGGAAGCGCTTCCGTCGGCGCAATCCGATGTCGTGAATACTCTTAAGGAAGCGGTCGAAATTGTCGATTACTGCAATATGCCGTCTGTGAAGACGATGTTCGACACGCACAACGCGCTGGACGAAACCGATCCGCACGATCAGGTGGTGGACCGGTACTTCGACTACATCCGCCATGTGCACGTCAACGAGTTGGATGGCAAGCACTGCAGCCGGGGCGATTACGACTTTAAGCCGTTGCTCCGGAAGCTGCGCGACCGCAATTACAACGGCTGGGTGTCGCTCGAAGCCTTCGACTTTTCGTTTGGTTCGGAAGTGATCGCCGCCGAAAGCCTGCGGTACCTCGAATCGGAGATCGCAAAACTGTAATGAAACGTCGTTATGTCGTCACCGGCGGCGCGGGCTTTATCGGATCCTGCCTGGTGCGGGAACTGCTGGCGCTGCCCGGCGGAAACGAAGTGGCCGTGGTAGACAACCTGCTTACCGGCTACCGGAAGAATCTGGACGAGGTCAAGGATCGCATCACCTTCCACGAGGTCGACATTTGCGACTTCGACGATGTCAAAAAAGCCTTGGAAGGCGCGGATACGGTCTTTCATCTCGCCGCCATCCCCTCGGTTCCCCGCTCCATCAACGACCCCGTTCCCTCGCATGAGGTGAACATCAACGGTACGTTCAACGTTCTTTCGGCCGCGCATCAGAACAAGGTTCGCCGCGTGGTGTACGCCGCCTCATCGTCCGCCTATGGCGACACGGACGTACTGCCGAAGGTGGAAGACATGCAGCCCCGGCCCAAGTCGCCCTATGCGGCGCAAAAGCTGATGGGCGAATACTATTGCAGCGTCTTCACGTCCTGCTTCGGCCTCGAAACCGTCGGCCTTCG
>JAFDVT010000552.1 GCA_018268875.1 Acidobacteriota bacterium | reverse complement strand
CGTCGCCGGGCCGCAGGAGTTTGCGCATCGCGGCGGCGGTCATGCGAGGCGGTTCGACGAGGCTGGCGTAGCGGGGGCTGTTCTTTCGAACGGCTTCGGACGCATCGCGGGCTTGGGCCAGCGCGGCTTCGAGGTCCTGCTTGAGCTTGGCTTCTGTCGCGGGCTTGACGGGCGTCGACGAGAGGCGTTCGAGGCGCGCGGCCAGCGTATTGACGCGGCGCAACGCGGCTTGTTCGCTACTGGTGTCCACGCCGTCGCGGATCTGCGAAAGGACGTCGCCCAGACGGTCGGTAAGCAGGCGACCGCGCGATTGCTCGGCGGCTTCGAGCGCTTCCTCGCGCTTGCCCTGCGCGGCGAGGACGTCCACGCGGAACTCGTAGAAGTCGCTTTTTGACGCGAGGTACGACGCGCGGAGGTCCTGGCTGACGAGGCTGGCGCGGGAGTCCTCGATTTCGTGGATGGCCTCGGAAATAGCGGTTTCGGCGGCCGCGAGATCGCCGCTCGCGCGGTAGGCATGGGCGAGCGAACCAAGGGTGAGGATGAGTCCCGTACGGTCCCGCAAGGCACGGCGTTCGGCGAGAGCCTCGCGCAGGAGTTCCAACCGGCGAGGTCCGGAATGGGCTTCAGCGAGGGCGTGCAGCGTGTAGGCCGCGCCCCAACGGTCGCCGAGTTCCCGCTTGATTTGCAGGGAACGTTCGAAGTTCGCGATGGCCGCGGCATACTGCTGGCGACCCGCTTGCGCGTTGCCGATGTTCTGCAGCGCGTACGCCATGCCTTGGCGCGAACCGGCCTTTTCCAGCGCGGCCAAGGCCGGCGTGAGATATTCCAGCGCCTGATCATACTGACGGAGTCCAACGGCGGTCCAGCCGAGGTTGTTTTGTGCGAACGCGGCCTGGATGCGGTCGCCGAGTTTGTCGAAAATCGCGTAGGACAGCGCGAACTCAGCGCGGGCGCGGGTGGCGTCGCCAAGCAAGGCATACAGAAGTCCGAGGGCGTTGCGGGCATCGGCTTCGCGAGCGGGTTCCTTGGTTTCGACGGCGAGGTTCAGGGCCTGACGAGTCAGGTCGAGGGCTTGCGCGGCCTCGCCCATGGTCCAGTAACAGTTGGCGATGCCGCGCAGCGTGTAGATCTGGCCGATCCTGTCGTTGAGGTCGCGGCGGATTTGCAGGGCGGCTTCGTACTTGGGGATCGCCTCAAGAGGTTCGCCTTGCAGCCACAGCGCGGTGGCGATGTTGTGAACGGTGAGCGCTTCCTGAAAACGGTCGCCGGCCTCGCGCCAGACGGGCAGGGCGGCCTCAAGGTCGCGGAGGCCTTCCGCGTATTCTTCCAACTGCAGATGTGTTTGGCCGAGGCGGGTGAGCGCGCGAGCCTCGTTGGGCTTGTCGTGCGCGGTTCTCGCGGCGTCGAAGGCCTGTTGGAATTTGGCGATGGCCGCCGCGCCGGTGAGCTTTTGACCTTCCGCGATAAGTGACGCGGGCGTGGTCTGCGCAAGGCAGATCGCGACGCTGCATGCCACGGGTAAAGCGAGGCGGGTCACTTAATGGAAATGTTACCGTAGCAAAGAAACGGCGAAAATGAATCTGCTGCTATTTCCTTCCCAAAACGATCCGGCCCAAACCGATCCGACGACGCTGCTGAACAAGCGCGACGACGGCATCGACAGCGCGATTCAACGGTTCGAACAGTGGATGGCGGACCCGGAGTCCCCGGTTCGAGCGGTGCGGCGGATTGAGGCGAGGCCCGCGAGGTACGCGCCGATGCCGGAGACGGTGAGTCCGGCGCTGGTGCGGGCGCTGCATGAGCGTGGGATTCACGAGTTGTACACGCATCAACGGGAAGCGTTCGACCTGGCGGAAGCGGGCAAGAACGTAGTGGTCGTCACGCCGACTGCGAGCGGCAAGACGCTGTGTTACAACCTGCCGGTGTTCAACGCGATTCTGCGGGATCCGAATGCGCGGGCGTTGTACTTGTTTCCCACGAAGGCGCTGGCCGAAGATCAATTGCACGAGTTCCGCGCGGCGGCCGAGCAGATGGGCGCTGGCATTAAAGCGTTCACCTACGATGGCGACACGCCGTCGGACGCGCGGCGGGCGATTCGCGAACGTGCGAACGTCGTGTTCACGAATCCCGACATGATGCATTCGGGCATCCTGCCGCACCACACGAAGTGGGCCAAGGCGTTTGAAAATCTGAAGTACATCGTGATCGATGAGCTGCATTATTACCGCGGTGTGTACGGCAGCCATCTGGCCAATTTGCTTCGGCGAGTGAAGCGGATTTGCGAGTTTTACGGGTCGAATCCGCAGTTTATCTGCTGTTCGGCGACGATTGCGAATCCTCGCGAGTTGGCGGCGACGCTGACCGAAAAGCAGTTTGAACTGGTCGACAACAACGGTGCGCCGTCGGGTGAAAAGTTCGTCGTGTTTTATAACCCGCCGGTGGTGAATCAACAGTTGGGAATCCGCCGGTCGTACCTGCATGAGGCGCGGCGGATGGCGCTCGAATTCATCGATCGGGGCCAGCAAACACTGGTGTTTTGCAACAATCGCCTGGCCACCGAGGTTCTGGTGACGTACCTGAAGGACGCGGCGGAAAAGCGGCCGATGTCCGGGGATTCGATTCGCGGATACCGCGGCGGGTACCTGCCGAAGGAGCGTCGCGAGATCGAACGGCGTTTGCGCGATGGCGACATACGGGCGGTGGTTGCGACCAACGCGCTGGAGTTGGGGATCGACATCGGGTCACTCGATGCGGTGGTGATGGCGGGCTACCCCGGTACGATCGCGTCAACGTGGCAGCGCGCGGGACGTGCGGGGCGGCGACATACGACGTCGATCGCGGTGATGGTGGCGTCGTCGGCGCCGCTCGATCAATACATCGTCGAGCATCCCGAATACTTCTTTCAAAGGCCGGCGGAAAGCGCGCAGGTGAATGCGGACAATCTGGAGATCCTGCTGAACCATCTGCGGTGCGCGGCGTTTGAATTGCCGGTTCGCGATGGAGAAAAGTTCGGTCCGCACGAGACGGGCGAGATGTGCAAGTTTCTGGAAGAGACCAAGCTCCTGCATCATTCGGGGGGCGCGTGGCATTGGACTTCGGACACGTATCCGGCCGATACGGTGAGTCTGCGCACGGTCACCAGCGATAACTTTGTGGTGGTGGACATCACGGGGGATCACAAAGTGATCGCCGACGTATCGTTCACGGCGGCGCTGCCTACGCTGCATGAAAAGGCGATTTACCTGCATGAGGCGCGGCAGTACCAGGTGGAAAAGTTCGACTACGACGGCCGCAAGGCGTACGTGCGGCGCGTGGATTCGGACTACTTTACCGACGCCATCGACTACACGCAGGTCAAGCAGTTGGAGACCTTTGATTCGCGCCCATTGGCGGGCGGCGAAGTGGAAGCGGCCAACGGCGAAGTTCGCGTGAACACGCAGGTGGTGGGGTTCAAGAAGATCAAGTTCTACACGCTCGAAAATGTCGGAGCGGGCAAGCTGTCGATGCCGGAACAGGAAATGCATTCAACGTCGTTCTGGCTGCACTTCAGCGCGGCGTTTTTGGGGCGTTTTCCGGATCTTTCGGCGAACGACAAGCAGAACGCGATCATCGGGCTGGGCAACGCTTTGCGCACGGTGGGCGCGTTGTTGCTGATGTGCGATCCGCGCGATCTGGGGATTTCGATCACCGAAGATCTGAACAGCGAGCTTCGCAATTTCGAACCGAACCTGTACCTGTACGACAACTTTCCGGGCGGGATCGGATTGAGCGGTCCTTTATTTCAGCAGACGCCGAAGCTGTTGCACGGGGCTCGCGAAATGCTGTCGCGCTGCGCGTGCGAGGCGGGTTGCCCAAGCTGCGTGGGTCCTTTGGGCGAGGTGGGCGAAAAGGGCAAGGAAGCGGCGCTGCGAATTCTCGATGTACTGTTAATGGATTCTTCTTCTTTCTCCGGGGAAGTTCAGCGGTAGAACACTCGGCTCGTAACCGAGAAGGCGCTGGTTCGAATCCAGCCCCCGGACTCAAAGGTTATGCAGCGCGCATGAGCGACGATACGACATCGGACGTCAATCCGGGTTACGCCTCGCACCAACTGGCGAAGGCTTTGACATCCTGCGCCGCGGGCGGTAGCGAGGAACGGGTTCGCCAGTGGAAAGCGGTGTTCGAAGGCATCCTGTCGGGCTCTATCGCGTACGGTTTGCGGAATCCGATCGCCGATGTGCCGGTGTGGGCGACACCGGAAGTGGTTACGGGCGGTTTCGCGACCGGGCGCCTGCTGGCTTCGCCGCGCGACGGCGCGGAAGATGTCGCCGGCCGCAATGCGAGCTTTTTGACCAGCAGCGGACTGGCCGAGTTACGCCAGATGCTGAGCGATGGCTGCTTCGACGTCGAGGTTCCCGAAGAGGGCGCGCTGTTGACGGTAGCGTGGCTGGCGGAGAACGGTCGCGCCGAGGAAGCGCGGGCGCTGCTGGACCAGATCGCGCCGTATTTTGCGCGGCTTCGCTTTTACCCGGTTCCACGCGCGGAACCGCATCGCGAAGGGACTTCCGTTCATTTGCAGACGACGGGCGAAACGGCTCGTGCATTGGCTGCGATTCCGCCGAACGATCGCATCTTGGCGCAACAGGAATCGGTTCGAATCTGGGCGCCATTTCATGACCGCGTGGTCGCTTTGTTCCTGGAAACGGTGGAAGACACGTGGCCGTGCCGGCGCTTCCCGGACGGCTGGAGTTCGCGCGCGAAGAGCTTGCTGGACGAGTACGCGGCACTGCGCGAGGTACACCGGCGCTGCCGCAAGATGGACCGTCCCAACCTGCATTACCGGCAACTGCGCGAGTTGCTGGGCAAGTGCGCCGATGATCCGGCGTCGCTCAGCGGGAACGAGGTGGGGCGGATCCGGTTGATTCTGTCGCGGTATCAACAGAAGCGCGGCGCGCCGGGTTCGGAAGCCTGTGAGGCCGCGCGGGCGAGGCAGTGCCGCGACGTAGCGGCGCCGACGCATCAGGCGATTGCCGCCGCTGTAGCGACACGGTTCGCATTGCTACGGCCGGACGAAGGCGTGGAAGACATCGAGCCGCTTTGCGCACCAGTAGAAGGTGCGAATGTTCCGGCTGCGATAAAGCGGCGCATCGAACGTTGCGCGCAGGACACAGTGGAAGCCCTGGTGGCGCGAGGCCTGATCACGTCGGGGGACACGCTGGCGGCGGTGCTGCCACAGGTGACGTCCGGGGCACGCGCAGCGGGGTTCGCGGACCCGGAATTGCAGCGATTATACGGCACCGTTTACCGTGCGTTCCGGCGGCGCCGGTCACTACTGTTGTTGCACCTGGAGAAGCAGGTTCAGATCGAGGAATTGCCGTGGGTGCGGGCGATCGAACCTCTGCGGCAGAAGACGCTTGGTGAGCGCGAACAGGCGGCGAAAGTTCTGCGGGAGATCACGACGCTGGCATTGACGTCGTTTCCACAAGCGATCGTTCCCAACAAACTGCTGCAGGAAATGCGCGCGCTGGCAAAGGGCGCGGGGCTCGACTTGCCGCTGGTGGAGGAAGTGGCCGCGGACATCTTTATGGGCGAGTTCTCGGACAAGTTCGTGGAGGCGGCGAAGCGAGCGGCGGGCGTTCTGACGGGCACTCTCTACGCGCGCTATTACGGCATCGACTACGCGGAGATCCTGGCGCTGCAGCCGCGGCGTTCCGAACCACGTGGAAATGGGTTCGCGGCGATCTGCGTGAGGCGTGCGGGCATTGTGGCCGACGGCCGGTGGGACACCGTCGCGAACGGCATGGTGATCGAGCAGCAACAGATCCTGACCAGCCAAAATCTTGCGGTGCTGTGCGATGGGATCGACGAATTGCGAGGTCGCTATCCGGCGATGTCGCGGCGTTGTTTCGAATGGGTGGTTCGCCGGCAGCAGTTGCGGACGCCGGACCGGCACGCGGTCCTGATCGGGCTCAAGAATTCGGCCTACGCGTGGCGGCAGATGCTGTTCTATCTGTCGTTCGTCACGCCGGGCGAAATGGACGCGTTCACCGAATGGGCGACCGCGCTTTTGTCACGCCAGCCGGAGGCTTTTCAAGAGCGGTTCCGGCCGGCGCTTGCGGGGTTGACCAACGGGAGACGGCAGTTCCTCGGATGGACCAAGGAACGCCACG
Organism: Acidobacteriota bacterium; assembly: GCA_018268875.1. GTDB lineage: Bacteria > Acidobacteriota > Terriglobia > Bryobacterales > Bryobacteraceae > F-183. The sequence continues at coordinate 3,655 of JAFDVT010000552.1, read as the reverse complement.
GGCTGCTTAATTCCCGTTGATGAATTCCACTTCGACGGTGACGACGGCGGTGATCTCCAGCGTGCCGGCTTCCACCGGCGTCGCGGCCATCATGGCCATGCGGGCCATGGGCATCACGGGAGGGTTCGACGAGGCGCCGGAATCAGAGGCCGAGAGTACGCGGCCGGCCCGTCCACCAAGACCCTGTGCCATCGCCTCGGCTTCCGCACGGGCGCGGCGGGTGGCTTCCTTGAGCGCTTCGGCGCGAAGCGGAGACGGGTCCTTTAGCAGAAATTGAATGCCGTGCACGTTATTGGCGCCCGCCTTGATGCCGGCGTCGATCAGCTTGCCTACGAGCGTGATGTCGTCGACGGTGGCCTCAACGCTGTTGTTGGCGTTATAACCGGCGATGGTGGGGTTCTGGCCTTGGGCGCCGGAGCGGTAGTTGGGCGAAAGGTTGAAGCCATTGGTACGAATCTTGCCGTTCGCTCCGAGCACTTTCTTGAGTTCCGCCTGGACCTTGGACGAAAGGTCGGCGTTCTTTTCGGAAGCATCGGCGGCGGTGAGGCCTTGCGTAGTGACGCCGAGCGTAAGCTTGGCCTGATCGGGCCTGGCGGTAGCGGAGCCCTCCCCTGTGGCACGCAGGTACGGCATGCGGGTGTTGATGGGCTGGGCCTGCGCAAGCAGGTAGCCGGATGCAAACAAAAGCAGAACGAATTGTTTCATAGCAAAGTCTCGGAGTTGGCTTCGCCATCGTGCGCAGTGGCAGCGATGCTGTAGTCCACGGCGTTGCGGCAGAAGTTGACGTTGAAGTAAGGATCCGACTGGATGGCGGTATCCCAGGTGTCGATCATGAGCGCGCGATCCAATAGGTCGTAGTCGGACTTACGTGTATAGGACTCGTGATGGTAGAGGCGCGCGGCGGGTACGAAAATGTTGCGGTATCCCAGGTCGCGGAGGCGGAGGCAGAAGTCCACGTCCTGATAGAGAGTACGGTAGAACTCGTTGAGTCCGCCGACCTGGTCATAGAGGCTGCGTTTGACCATCAGGCATGCGGCGGTGACGGCGGAGATTTCATGGGCGCAGGCGAGCGAACCGGCGTAGCCGTCCGAATCCGGGTCGAAGTTGCGCATGATGTGATCGGCGGTTCCGCGGAAGCCAAGACATACGCCAGCGTGTTGGACCTTGCCATTCGGATACAGCAGGAGCGCACCCGCCGCGCCGACATCGGGCTGTTCTGCGTAGTACAGCAACTGTTCGATCCAGTCGGGCGTGATGGCCTCGACATCGTTGTTGAGGAGCACGAGGTACTCGCCATCGGCGGCGGCGCGAACCGCTTCGTTATTGATGCGGGCGTAGTTGAAGTCGCCACGGCAGACGATGCGATCGATGCCTGGCTGGTTCATACGGGCGAGGGCTTTGGGGTCGGTTGTTTCGTGATCCGCGCAGAGGATCTGAAGATTCGGGTAACGGGTGACGTTCTGCAGGCTGTCGAGGCACTTGGTGAGGACGTCGCCGGAGTCGCGGGTAGGGATGACGATTGATACGCGAGGATGCGTGGTGCGGAGCTTTGGGGCGATCGTCACGCGATGCGGCGACGTTCCGGCAAGCGCGGTAGCGGGCAGGCTCAGGCGTTGTAGCTGTTCGCCGACGGCCTGGCGCTGGAGTTCGCCGATGCGGTCGCCTTTAGCTCCGGTGGCGGCGGCGATGCTGCCTTCCGCCGTTCGCCAATGGTACAAAATGCGTGGAATGTGGCCGATTTTCGAATATTCTTCGCTATAGCGAAGGAAAAATTCGAAGTCCTGCACACCGTCGAACTTGGTGTCGAAGCCGCCGATAGCGAGGGCATGATCGCGGCGAACGCACAGGAGATGGCCGACGTACATCACGCCGCGGAAGTACTCGGGTGACCAGGCGGGCTTATAGAAAGCTTCAAAGGGCAGGCCGGTTTCGTCCACCTTGTTCGAGTCCGTGTAGACGGCATCGAGGTTCTGTTCTTCGAGAGCTTCCAGGCAATCCGCAAGAGCTTCCGGATGCAGGATGTCGTCATGGTCGAGCATGCAGACATACTCGCCGCGGGCTTCACGAAGCGCGGTGTTGGTGGCGCCGCTGATACCCCGGTTCACCTCGCCGCGAATCCAGCGGAAGCGCGGGCAGGCGAGCGAAAGCTGCTGCGCGGCGTTGCGGTATCTCGTATCGGTGGACGCGTCGTCTACGACAATCCATTCCCAATCGGTAAAGGTCTGGTCGAGGAGGGAGACCGCGGCCTCGGTAAACCAATGCCGGCGAGTGTTCCAGGCCGGGGTAAGCACGCTGATGCGCGGGTTCGCCGATGCGGCGATGTTGCGATTCAGTCGTTCGAAGACAGGGGCCCAGTTGACGGTGTCGCGGTAGCGAACGGCGGGAACCGGCGTGGGCGGTTTCTTTAGGGCAACGGCGGGCGCGGATAGCGAGGTGGAATCGCCCGTCGCGCGCGAGGGCTGAATACGTACGGCGATGCCGTTGGCGATACGGTCGTAGGCGCGGAATAAATGAGACCTGTTGCGCGCCCGATTTCTGGCGAGCCAATCCCGGTATAAATGCAGCATCAAAGAATCAAAAAGCCTTCGGGTCCGGTAGTATCAGTTCGTCGTCCGATAGATTCGGGTTAAGATACGGGTCCCCTAGCGACAGTGGTTCCGCCCAGCGAGTGAGAAAGGTCCGCCGCTCCGCATATCCAATTCCTGTTTTACGCGATGCCGATTCGGCATGCACCATTTTCGCATTGCCTTCGAATAAAATCCGGTAGCCTTTGGCGGCGGCGCGGAGGCAGAGGTCGACGTCGTTGTAATTGACCGGGAATATTTCGTCAAAGCCTCCGATTTCGTCAAAGACGCGGCGAGGCATCAACAGGCAAGCGCCAGTGACCGCGGAGACTTCGCGGGTCATAGTGAGCCAGGGCCAGTGTGCGACGCCGCCCGAGAGGCGGCCCGGGTGGCCCGCTCCCATGGGAGTTCCGACCATGACGCCCGCGTGCTGGATCCGGCCGTCCGGATAGTAAAGCAGCGCGCCCACGGCTCCGGTGTTGGGTTTTTCGGCCTGGGCAATCATGCGCGACAGCCAATCGGCGGAGATGGGCGTGACGTCGTCATTGAGGAATAGAAGGTGTTCGGTGCGAACTTGTTTCGCGCCGAGGTTGCACATTTTGGCGAAGTGAAAGGGTTCGGTGTATTCGATCGCCACACAATTGGCGAAGCGCTGTGCGGTGTTGCGAAGTTGTTGATCGTCGCGTCCCTGGCCGGTGTGCAGTACCGCGACCACGGGCATCGCGGCGAGGTGTTCGAGGCAGGCGGCGAGGAGTTGCGGGTCGCGCGAACAAACAATCGCGGTGGCCTGCGTATGGATCTGCGGGGTTGCCGTTGGAGCTTGCGTGTACGTGCGAGGTGTTGATCGATGGAACAGGACGCGCGGCACGCTTGCGTAGCTTGGCGCTGCTTCATCGAGACGGCGAAGGTAGCAGCCGCCAATGTAATCGCAATGCGACGCGAGCTCCGGCGACCACTGTGAAGGCCGGAAGACTGCGCTGTGGCGGCCAATGCAATCGTCGTCGGCGTAGATGCGGGAGGCTCCGGTTTCCTCAGCGCGCCGCATGAGCCAGTGGGCGGCGTCGGGAGCGAGTTCGACGCCGGGTTCGATG
>JAFDVT010000551.1 GCA_018268875.1 Acidobacteriota bacterium | reverse complement strand
GTTCGATCGCCTGGGCCGCTCGCTCCGGCTCACCTCCTTCGGGCGCCAGGTGCTGCCCAAAGCCGAGGACCTTCTGCAGCAGGCTTCGAGCATCCGCAAGGACGCCGATTCGTTTTCGAACGCCAGTTGCGGCCGCGTGACGGTCGGCGTCATCCCGACGATGCTGCCGTACCTCCTCTCGCCCCACCTGGCGGACTTCCGCCGGCAGCACCAGGACATCGAACTGCAATTGGTTGAAGATCAGACGCATGTGCTGATCGACAAACTTCGTTCGGCCGACATCGACCTTGCGATTCTGGCGCTTCCCATCCGCCATCCGGAAATCGTTTGTTCGGATCTGCGGAAGGAGGAACTGGTGTTTATCTCGCCGCCGGGGAAGGTGACCGACCCAGGTCCTGTGGACCTGCAGGCGCTGGCCAAGGAACGTCTGCTGCTGCTGCGGGAAGGGAACTGTCTTCGCGACGACGTCCTCACGGCTTGTAGCCGCGCCAAGGCTCAATTTGCGCAGGTGTTTGAGACGGATCAGTTAGCCAGCATTTTCGCGCTGGTGTCGGCCGGTTCGGGTTCGAGTCTGGTGCCATCGAGCGCGGCGACGTTTCACGGGAATGGGGTACATGTCACACCGCTCCGGCAGCGCGCGTACCGCCGTGTTGGGTACGCCCAGTTGCGGAGCCATAAGCCGACGGCCGCTCAGAAGACGGTCATCAAATGGCTGCGGTCGGCTCTGGCGTAAAGTCGCGGCCGGAAATGCAAGATGGCCGCCAGGATTGCTCCCGGCGGCCATCGTAGGCAAGGTTAAAGCAGCTTACGCGTTTACCCAGCGCTGCTTCTTGCTCGACTCCAATACCTTTTCGAGCAGATGCATGCCCCAGGTGCCGTCCTCAAACGTCGGGAAGTTCACCGGCACGCTCGGGTCGGCGATCTTGGCGTAAAAGCGCTTGAACAACTGCTTGTGCGCGTCGTCGTAACCTTCGCTGTGCCCGCCCGGAAGGTCCGCGAACGGCGCCGCCTGCGGCATCATCAACGAACCGTCCTTGATGATGATCTGGTTCGGCGAATTGCGATGTCCGATCCACAGTTCGTCGGGACGCTCCTGGTTCCACGCCACGCCGGACTTGGTGCCGTACACCTCGAAGTTGAACCGGTTCTTGCATCCGGCCGACATCTGGCTCACCGCAAAGCAGCCGCGAGCGCGGTCGCCCAGCTTTAACAGCACCGAACCGAAGTCGTCGGTGTCGATCGGGATTTCGGTGTACTTGGCGTTCGCCTTGGCCTTCTTGCCGGTGAACGTCTCCACCGCACCCTGGGGCTTCTTGCGAGTCTTGTGGAAGGTCGCGAGGTCCGCGCACAAGGCGGAGATTTTGAGACCGGTCACGTGCTGGATCATGTCCATCCAGTGCGAACCGATGTCGCCCATGGCCCGCAGCGTACCGTTGTCGGACGTCTGCACGCGCCAGTTGAAGTCCGTGTCGTACAGCAGCCAGTCCTGGTAATACGTACCGTTGACGATGAGGATGTCGCCCAGGTCGCCGGCCGCGATCATCTGCCGCACCTGCTGCACCAGCGGGTAATAGCGCAGGTTGTGGTTCACCGCGGTGACCAGTTTGGTGGAGGCGGCGAGCTTGATCAGCTTTTTGCCTTCCGCCGACGTCATCGTCAACGGCTTTTCGCACAGCACGTGCTTGCCGGCCTTCAACGCGGCTTCGGCCATTGGGTAGTGCAAATTGTTCGGCGTGCCGATATGTACAGCGTCGATGGTGGGGTCGGCGAGGATTTCGCGGTAATCTCCGGTTGCCTTCGGAATGTTCATCGAACGGGCGAACTCATCCGCCAGTTCCTGTGTGTGGGATGCAACGGCTGCCACTTCGACATTGCCGAGACGCCGTATCGCTTCCGTATGGACCTTGCCCATGAACCCGCTGCCGAACATGGCCGTTCTGATTGTCTTCACTCTCGAAAAGTTCCTTTCGTGGTTGCCCAACCGTTGGTGTGTTGTCCCGACTCGATTCGATTTGGCAAAGCCCAATTTACCGCAAGTTTACTGTTAGACTCAAAGCTAAAGCCATTCCAAAGGGGTTATGTTTTTCTGTGCGGTGCTCCATGAGGTTCGAGGAAGCGTATGAGGATTAAGCTGCGCTTTCCCCCAGGGGCCACTGTCAAGCAGACCCCCGGCAAGAACCGGCACGTCGCCCTCGCCGTCGCCGCCCTGATGACCCCCGCCACGCTGGTGATGTTTGTGATGGCGATGTGGCGCCTGGGGTCGGACCTGCAGATGATGACGGAATTCCCCATCACCGAAGGCGTGTGGTCCCACTGGCAGATGTGGCTGGCCGCCGCCAGCATGTCGCAACTGGCCACCGTGCTGCTCAATCGCTACGGAAAAACGGGGCAAATGGGCATCGTCAAGTCCATCGCCAACGGCTTTCAGTTTCTGTTCGGAAGGCCGCAGGTGAAGTCCTCCCGCCCCAGTCCGCGTACGGGCGACTGAAATTTTTGTATTGACTCCGAAGCGCTGAACTATTAAGGTCTTAATAGTTCATGTCTCGCACGCAGCAGCAATCACAGCCACGCCTCACCGACGCGGAACTCCGTTTGATGGACATCATCTGGAAGCTCGCACCCGTGCCGGTGCAGGGCGTGGTGGACGCGCTGCCCGCCGATCTGAACCTGGCGTACTCGACGGTGCTCACCACGATGCGGATCCTCGAGGAGAAGGGATTTTTGACGCATACCAAGGAAGGTCGCGCGTTTGTGTACTCGCCGGTGGTGGAGCGCAAAGACGCCAGCCGTAGCGCGTTGCGCGAGGTCCTGGACCGCTTCTTTGGCTCAAAACCCGAATTGCTGGTGCAGAACATGATCGACGAAGGCGACATCACCACCAACGAACTGGCCAAACTCAAGATGCTCATTGCCGCGGCGGAGAAAGAGACGAGGTAACCAACGATGCACGTCCTGGCCCAACTGTTGAATATCCTGCTTCCTTCGGCGGCGCTGGTGGCCGGCGTGTGGGGTTCGCTGCGGCTGCTCCGTCCGAATGCGGCAACTCGTTGCGCGGCCTGGGGCGGCGTACTGGTGCTGCTCGGGATCCTGCCGTTCGTCCACTTTGAAACGGATTCCCGCAAGACCGCCGTGGAGCCGATCGTGTACCTTCCCTCGCAGCCGGCGGAGGCTACGCTTGCGGTCTCCGAGACGATCGACAACGCCGCGGCCGCGCCTGCGCCAGTCAACAGCCGGAGCATCGATCTGATGGAGACGGTGCCGTTCTTCTACGCCGTGGGCGTTTTGTTCCTACTCGCCCGCCTGGCTGCCGACTATCTGCGAATCCGCAGCATTGTGCGTACCTCGCAACTCGCGCCGCTGACCTACCAGCGCGACCCGTACTTTCGCCGGATTCCCCGCGTGCTTGTGAACAGCGGGGTCGAAACGCCGTTCGCCGCCGGGTTTATGAAGCCGGCCATCGTGCTGCCGGCTTCACTGCCCGATCAGCTTTCGGACGACGAGTTGCAACATGTTCTGTTGCACGAAATGGCGCACATCGCGCGTCGCGACGACTGGACCAACCTCCTGGCGCACGTCGTGCAGGCCTTCTGCTGGCCGAACCCGTTTGTCGCTTTTGTGATGCGCCGCATCGACAGCGAACGCGAACAGGCTTGTGACGATTGGGTGGTGAGCACCACCGGCAACGCGCCCGTTTCGTATGCCAAATCGCTCGCGCGGCTGATGGAAATCGGCGTCGCCCGGCGTGAACCGCTGCTCGCGTCCACCATGGTCGGGCGCGGCGGCATTCGGGTGAGCCAACGCGTCGAAAAACTTCTGGACCGTACGCGAACGTTCGCGCCCCGCGTGTCGCTCGCGAAGTTCGGCATGAGCCTGGTGTGCCTCGCGGTGTTCGGCCTGATCTGCATGCAGGCGCCCGCTGTGGCCGCATTCGAGTTTGCCGAACCGCAGTCGAGCCCTGCTCCAAAGGCCGTGCCCGCGCCGGTGGCCGCGCCCAAGCCGGTTGCCGTGCCAGTGCCTGTGGTAGCGCCCGCGCCGCCGCAACTGCCCCCTCCGTCCCGACCTGGGTTCCTCGCGGCGCTTGCCGATGCGGGCTACAAGGACCTGAGCGTCGAACAGATCATCGACCTCAAAAATCACGGCGTCAGCCCGGATTTCCTGCGCGAAATGAACGGCGCC
>JAFDVT010000550.1 GCA_018268875.1 Acidobacteriota bacterium | reverse complement strand
TGAGGCCCGCGCCGTACACGATCATGCAATTGTCGAGCAGCGTGCCGTCGCCTTCCTTGATGGACTTCAGTTTCTCCACCCAGCCGGCGAACTGGCGCACGTGGTAGGTGTTGATCTGCGACACCTTTTCCATCAGCGCGGGGTCGTTGCGGTGATGGGTCAACGGGTGGTGGCCGTCGGGGATGCCGATTTCACGGTAGGCGCGCGACGTTCCTTCGCGAGTCACCAGGAACGTGAACACACGGCTCATGTCGCTTTGCAGGGCGACCGTCAACATGTCGGTCATCAGCTTGAAATGCTCAGCAAAATCCGCCGGAACGCCGTATGGTTGCGGCATGCCGGGATCGATCTGCGCGTTGTCCTTTTCGGCGCGCTCGATCATGCGTTCGATCTCCCGGATCGACGACAGATACTCATCCAGCTTGCGGCGATCGGTAGGACCAAGGTCCTTCTGCAGCTTGCGGGTGTCGTCGGAAACAAAATCCAGAATCGACTTGCGGAACCGGTTGCGGCGCGTGCGTTCTTCCGGGCTGAGGCCGGCGTCGGCGCCAAAAAGACGGTCAAACAGCGCACGCGGATCGAGCACCGGCGGCAGCGGCGTCGCTTCGCCGCGCCAGGCGAGGTTGTTCGTGTACGCGCAGGAATAGCCAGAGTCACAATCGCCGGCCTGCCGCGAATCTTCCATGCCCAGTTCGAGCGACGGGAAGCGCGTTTCCTTGCCGATGGCGTTGGCGACAATCTGATCGCAGGAGATGCCGGCGTGGATATCCGTCATCGTCTTTTTGGGCTGAATGCCGGTGAGGTACGAACCGCAGCATCGGCCATGGTCACCCGGGCCGTCGAGCAGCGCGCGGCCGTTGTTGTGGGTGAGGTTCGACAGAACCGTGATGTCCCCTTTATGCGGCTCCAACGGCTTCATGATGCGCGACAGCGTGCCGAGCTTGCCTTCATAATCGAGGTTCCAGTTGCGCACATCCATGCCGTTCGGCACGTACACGAAACCCATGCGAACCGGGCCTTTGGCGGCGGCCGGACCCGCGAATGCCGGGGTCATGGAATCGAGCGCGGGCAGCGCGACGGCCGCCCCCAATCCGCGCAGGAACATTCTTCTCGGAAGTGCTTTGCGGCTGCTGATCATCATAATAGTTCTTGTTTATTCTGCCTTCGCGCCTGGCGTTTTGTTGGTTTCGTTCTGGCTGACTTCCCGGCGGCGCGCCTGGAACGGCAGGCTGCGCGCGATTTCAAACACCATCGTCTGAAACGGATAGTTGTCGGCTGCGAGCTTCTTCTGGATCGCCTCCACAGTCCTCTTATCGTACTTCTCGAGGCCGCGGCCGAGGGCGTAGGTCAACATTTTCTCGGTCAGGCAGCGGGCGAAGTCCGGAAGATCGTCGCGCAGCAGCGTTCGCATCTGCGCCGGCGTGTCGAAGCTCTTGCCGTTGGGGAACGTACCGGCGACGTCGATCGGAAACTTGCCGTCAAGCGTCCGCCAACGGCCGATCGCGTCGTAATTTTCGAGGCCGAATCCCAGCGCGTCCATGCGCGTGTGGCACGTGGCGCAGGCCGGGTTGGCGCGATGTTGTTCCATCTGCTTGCGGAGCGACAGCGTGGTTCCCACCGCTTCTTCATTCAGCGTCGGAACATCCGGCGGAGGCTGCGGCGGCGGGGCCCCGAGGACATTCTGCAGGATGTATTTGCCGCGAATCACCGGCGAGGTTCGCGTCGGATAGCTGGACACCGTCAGTACGCTCGCATGGCTCAGGATGCCGCCGCGCTGCGGGTTGGTGGCAAGGTCGACACGGCGGAAATCCGCGCCCGTGACGCCTTCGATGCCGTAATGCTTCGCCAGCTTTTCGTTGAGGAACGTGTACGGCGCGTCGATAAACTCGGCCAGCGGACGATTCTCGCGCAGCAGGTGTTCGAAGAACAGATTGGTTTCCGTCTTCATCGCGTCGCGCAACTCCGGACCCCAATCGGGGAACTTCGTGGGATCGGGCTTCACGCTATCGAGGTTGCGCGTTTCAAGCCACTGCCCGGCGAAATTCGATGCGAAGGCGGCCGCGCGGCGGTCCTGCAACATGCGCTTCACCTGCGCGTCGAGCGAGGCGCGAAGCTTGCCCGCTTCCGCGAGGCCCAGCAGTTCGTCGTCAGGCATCGAGGTCCACAGGAAGTAACTCAGGCGCGAGGCAAGTTCCACCTCCGACACCGGATGTACGTCGGCTCCCGCGGCGTCGCGCTCGATGCGGAACAGAAAGTGCGGCGAAACCAGAATCGCCTGCAGCGCGAGTTGAATGCCCTGTTCGGTGGACTGCCCGTCCGCCTTCGCCATGTCGACAAACGTCAGCAGGCCGGCGACTTCTTTCTTCGTAACCGGACGTCGGAACGCGCGATGCGCGGCGTTGGCGACAATCTTTTCGATACACGCCGAGCCGCCGGTGTTGGGGTCGCAGATCAGCACGCGCTTGCGGCTGGCCTTTTCCACCTTCGCCGGGAACGGCCCGACGAACTTGATCATGTTCAGATACTTATTCTTCTTCTGGTTGTACGCTTCCTTGTCGTTGGCAAATGTTTTGACAAACTCATCGTCAAGGAACCCAGCGCGGAACACGTGGTCGCCTTCCGGCAGCACGATGCGGAACTCTTCTTCGGAATATGGATTGAAGTACTCAAGGCCGCTCGGCTTGGTCTCCACCATCTTCGAGAAGATCATCTTGCCGTCCATGAAGAAGCCGAATTTGACCGGCGCGGCGTCCTTGGCCCGTTCGCCAGGCAAGCCGATGCGAACCAGATATTCGGCGTCCCACTCGATGCGATGCGTGGCTTCGACGGTGCTGCGGTTGATGCGGCGAAGGTTCTGATCCTTGGTGTGGTACTCGGCTTCCAGAGGCTTGGCGGGCAGCGGATCGGCGCCAATGGCGCGGGCGGCGATGCGCTCGGCCGCGCGCAGATACTTCTCCATCAGCATGGGCGAGATGGTCAGCACATCGGCGATGTTGTCGAACCCGTGGCCCGAGTCGTCGGTGGGAAAGTCGCGATCGGCGCGGAAGTCCACGGCCAGAAGATCGCGAATGGTGTTCGAATATTCGTTGCGGTTCAGACGGCGCGCGGTGACACGGCCAGAGTCCGGCTTCACCTTCGCGTCCGCCTTTTCGAACTCGCGGTTCACCAGGCCGATGAGTTCCTGAATCGTCGCAAGCGCCGGCTTCGGCATGCCTTTGGGAGGCATCTCGCCGGTGCGCAATTTCTGAAGGATATGTTCCCAAGTTTCGCGGCCCTCGGCGAGCGACGAATAGTTGGCAAACGGCGTCAGGTTGAGACTTCCGGACGCCATGCGATCGTTATGGCAGGCGTTGCAACTCTTTGCGAACATCGGCTTCACCAGGCGATCGAAATCGGCCTGGGAGGCGGAAGTCTGGGCCAGCGCCGCAACGGGCGCACAAAGGGCGAAGGCGAGGAGGACGTAGCGGCGTGGGAGCATCCTGCTAAATTTCCTGACGCAAACTATTTCTTAGATGTTACGCTACTTTCATCTTTCACCCCGGGCGTGCCCTTGGGCGCGGCCAGCCATTCCGTGAACCGGTCGAGCCAGCCTCGCACGGGTCCTTTCAACGAAGGCCGCAGTCCGAACCCATGGCCCACTCCCGCATAGATATGTAGCTCGGTCGAGATCTCCGCCTTGCGCATGGCGACATACAATTCCGCGCGGCCCTGCGAGATGCTCGGCCGGTCCATTTCGCCGCAGGTCAGAAATGCCGGCGGCGTGTCCTTTTTGAGCGTCAGTTGTTTC
>JAFDVT010000054.1 GCA_018268875.1 Acidobacteriota bacterium | reverse complement strand
CGGCCTCGCGATTCGTAAGTACGGCGCGAAGGAAACCGGGTGCCACTCGTTGATCCACCGTTGCGTTCGGAATCAGGTCCCCGGCAAGCTGTTCCCGAGTGAATTGATCGAACGGCATGTCGCGGTTCAACGCGTCGATCACCCAATGCCGGTAACGCCACGCATGAGGCCGAGGCAGATCCTTCTCATAGCCGTCGGAATCCGCATAATGCGCCAGGTCCAACCAATACCGCGCCCAGCGTTCGCCGTAGTGCGACGACGCGAGCATGCGGTCCACGGCGCGTTCATACGCATCGGGTCGAGCATCAGCAACGAACGCATCCACGTCGGAGGCTGCGGGAATGAGCCCGGTCAAGTCGAGCGACAGACGTCGATATAAGGTACGCCGGTCGGCTTGCGGCGAAGGCGCGACGTTCTCTGCCTTCAGCCTCGCGTCGATGAACCGGTCAATGCTTCCTTGCGCCGTTTTCGCAGGCTTTTGAAAGGCCCAATGCGACGATCCCTTGCCGCTCGCCGCCACCAAGCCCGACGGCCATTTGGCGCCGGCCTCCACCCACTTGCGAAGCGACGCGACCTCGCCCGCTTCCAGCGGTGCCCCGACTGGCGGCATCCGAAAACCTTTTTTGTCGCTTGCGATGCGTTCGGCGATCTTTGTCGCGGCGCGGCCGATCGACGGATCGTCCTTGTCGAAACGCAGCCCCGCCATCTGTTGCTGCGCGCCGTGGCAGCCCTGGCATCGATTGACAAGGACGGGCAGCACGTCCTTCTGAAAGTCCTGCGACAAGGCGGCGGACATCGTCAGATACAGCCCGAAGGAAACCATCATCATGATTTGGCCGCCTTCATTTTAGCCATACGCCACGTGTGGATATGCTGTGGAACATTTTGCAGTAACATTGTTGTGGAGGGTTAGACCAATGCGCTGGGCAGCGATCCTGTTCGCCACCGCCGTTTCCGCGGCGGCACAATGTAATTACGCGTTTTCGCCGCCCGAGATTTCGGTTGGTCCAGCCGCCTTTTCACATACCATTACCGTATTCGCCAGCCCCGGCTGCGGCTGGGCCGCGCAAAGTCAAAACCCGGATTGGATTCAGATTATTTTAGGCGGGGCGGGCGTTGGGAACGGACAGTTTGTTGTTCGTTTGACCGAAAATATTTCGCCCGATATTCGCGTCGGCCGCATCACGATGCCCGGTGCGACGCTGCTGATTTCGCAAACTGGCGCAAGTTGCAATTATCAACTCAGCCCGCCAACGATGCGCGTCACCAAAAACAAAGGCGTTTCGACGTTTTTTATCACATCCAGATGTAGCTGGACCGCGCAGAGCCAAACACCCTGGATCAAGCTTTCCGGACTCAGTTCCACCGGCATCACCACGGGCACCGGCAATGGGGCGATCGTGTTTGAGTACGAGGAAAACACAGGTCCCGAACCTCGTGGCGGTTCCGTTACCATCAGCAACGGCACGGTGTTCCGCCTCACGCAGGACGGCACCAATTGCGAGGTCACGCTGCCATCCCCGTTCCTGAACATTCAGCCGCAGGGCGGCACGTTCAGCGTCGACGTGTCGTCAGGCTGCATCTGGAACGCGACGCCAAATGTCAGTTGGATTCGCTTCACTAACGGCAACAGTCCCATCTATTTCGCAGGCACCGGCAATCAGCGGATCACGTTTTCCGTCACCGCCAACCCCAACGCCAGCCAGCGTACTGGCACCATTTCGATCGGTCAAAAAGTATTCAGCATCGTGCAGGGTGGCGGTGTTTGTACGTTTGCCGTGGCGCCCGCATTCACTCGTTTGCCCGCCGATGGCGGCATTGCGACGTTCCGCGTCAACACGCCCGACGGTTGTAACTGGACGGCGATCCCTAACTTTTCGTGGATCTCCGCGTTGCCTGGCTCAGGCGCCGGACCTGGAACCGTCGCCGTTAGCGTCACGCCCAACGACACGGGCGGCGAACGCTCCGGCGTGATCACCGTCGGTGGCACGACGTACGGCATCGTGCAGACTGCCGATCCTCTCCCCGTCATTACGCAGGTGGTGAACAGCGGGAGCCTCGAACCGGTTCCGGTTTCGCCCGGACAGATTGTTTGGGTGCGCGGCGTTCGCCTCGGACTGCTGCAGGACAAGCAGGGCGGCGCCGATGACGGTTCGTCGTTCTACCGCACGGAGCTTGACGGTGTTCGCGTTTTATTCGACGGCGTACCAGCGCCGATCCTGGCCGCCGGTCCGAACCTGATTCGCGCCGTCGCCCCGTATGCATTGGCTGGCAAGGCGCGTACCGATGTTCAAGTGGACTACCTTGGGCAGGTCAGCAACCTGATCACGCTGCCCGTCGCCGCCGTATCCCCAGGGATCCTGACGCTGAACGAAACCGGCTTCGGACCCGCGCTGGCACGCACTCCGGATTACAACTTCAGCGATGTGAACAATCCGCTGGTGCAGGGTTCCGAAGCGATCCTGTACATCACGGGTGAGGGCCAAACATCGCCCGAAGGCGAAGACGGAAAGGTCATCGCTAGCGATCTGAAGAAGCCGCTATTGCCAGTACGGGTGCTGCTCAACGAACAGCCGCTTGAAGTGACCTACGCCGGCAGCGCGCCGGGACAGATTTCCGGTCTGATGCAGATCAACGTCAAGATCCCGTTCGATGCCGCCATCGGCGATGCCGTGCCGCTCAAGGTGTACGTCGGCGAAACGCAGGCGCAATCGAACGTTACCGTCAGCGTACGGCGGCCGTCGATCAACTAGCGGAAGAAGCGATTGAACAGCCACAACCCCAGCGACAGCAGAACGCTGAGCAGCAGACTTGTGGCTAGCGGAAAGTAAAACACCGAGTTTCGCCCGCGAATTTCGATGTCGCCCGGCAGCTTGCCGACTCGAAACGGCAGGCGCTCCATCAAAATGAAAAGGACTCCTGCCGCTACCAGCAGGAGTCCGATCGTGATCAATGTGCGACCCATAGCCCTAGGCTATCGAGTACGTACGGCCTTTGTGCGCGCCTACCAGAATCTGGAACAGCCGGTGCGCGGTGAGTTCATGCAACGTCAGAAGCTCCGCATTGGCTTTGACGATGCCGTCGACGTCGCGAATGTCGGTAACGCCGCCGCCGGCCTTCAGTGCGTCGATGGCTTCGGTCATGATCGGGTCGTCCAACACCTCGCCCGCCATTTCCCAAAGCGTGATGAATCGGTCCACCGCGGTCGGGAAGCTTACCGCGAAGACGCCATGGTTGGACGTCGTGCGTGGCGGCTTGTAGTCGAGGTTGAATGGACCGTTGAAGCCATAGCTGCGCAGCAGGACCAGGACATTCAGCCAGTCCAGCGGGTTCACCAGGCCCACCGCGATGTCGACGTCATGCTTCAGGCGATAGCCGTCGTTGATGTCGAAGTGGAACAGCTTCTTGCACAGCAACGCGCGTCCTAGCGCGGCGCGAACCGAGGCGCCCCACATCAACTCGTGCAGATATTCGGGATTGAGTCCGACCATGTCCGGATGGTCCAATAGGCCCGAAAAGATGAACGCCAGCATCGCGTCCGAGGTCGGCAGCAGGATCTCCGCCTGCGGTTCGAACGGCTTGGCTTCCATGCAATGCTTCAGCGTCGGCCGGTTGTACTTTTTGGCGAACTCGATATCGGCGTTACAGGCAGCGTTGAGCCCGTCGGCGTACCACTTCAGCGCCTGCGGCTCATCCACGGTGCCTGCCGTGTAGTAGCCGAACGAACCCGGCCAATACACCGCATAGGAAGCACCCAGTTCGTGGCCGATGTGAACGGTATTCTTCAAGCGTTCCGCCGCATAGGCGCGTACCTCCGGCGCTTCGGCCGCGGGGCCACCGGCAAACACGGCATGGTGGAACGTTTCGGTCGTCACCATGGAACATTTGACGCCGTTTTTCTGGAGCGAATTCTTGATCCGCCCGACGATTTCCCACTGCGCATCCTTCATCACCGAGGCCGCGGGAATCACGTCGGTATCGTGCGTACACCAGTAACCGATGCCGATCCGGGCGTACTCTTCGATGACCTTTTCGAAGTCCACGGCGGACCGTGTTGGCGCGTGAAAGAGGGCGTTGCCTTCATACGCGGCCGCCCATTGCGGACCTGTAATAAAGTACTTTCGACGGACTTCTGGAGAGTAAGCGCCGCCGCACGCGCTCATGAGCCGGTCGACGAGGGGCTGTTGCTGACTGGGAGGAATGGGGGCCATGAAATGGCTATCATAACGTAGTACGCAACATCGTAGACAACATGGCGAAACTTGAAATCGCACAGCGGGAGGCTGGTCCCGGAGTTATAGTGATTGCGCTGAAGGGCCGGCTGATGCTGGGTCCGGAAAGTGCCGATCTCGAAACGCTGGTGGGCACGCTGCTCGATCAGGGTATCCGCAAAATCATTATCGATATGGAAGGCGTCACCCACATCGATTCCACCGGGATTGGGCGTTGCATCGCATCGCTCAACAAATGCATGCAGAAAGGCGCAAAACTGCACATGGCCGGAGCCGGCGGCCAGGTTCGCGAGGCGTTCCGCGTGACCCGCCTCGACCGCATGTTCAAGTTCTTCGATCAGATCCCCGACGCCGAAGCCGCGTTCGCCTGATGAGCTTCGAAACATTCGTCGCCAACCGCTATCTGCGGGCAAAGCGAAGGCAGAAGGCGATCTCGCTGGTCACCGTGATTTCGATCCTCGGCGTCGCGGCCGGCGTGATGGCGCTGGTGGTGGCGTTGGCGATCAACAACGGCTTCCGCCGCACGCTGCAGGACACGCTGCTGTCGGCGACCGCGCATGTTTCGATCCTCGAAAAGCAGCCCGGCTACGGCATCAAGGATTGGCCGAACCTGATCCCCAAACTCAAGGCGATCCCCGGTGTACAGTCCGCGGCCCCTGGTTTGTACGGCCCGATTTTTCTTTCCGGTCCGCAGCAGTCCCAGGGCGCCATCTTGAAAGGAATCCTGCCCGGCGCGGATTCCGGCCTCAGCGACAGCATGCTGAAGCTGAAGGAAGGGTCCATTCAAGGGCTGGCGAAAACCGACGGATTGCCCGGCATCGTCCTCGGTTCGAGGCTCGCGCAGGCCACGGGCATGATGCTGAACAGCGTGGTGACGGTCATCAGTCCACAAGGCGAACTGACGCCTCTTGGACCTCGCCCGAGCTTCACAAAACTGCGTGTGGTTGGAATTTTCGAAACCGGTTTTTCAGACATCGACGCGCAATGGGCCTTGGCTTCCCTCGGGACCGCGCAACAATTGCTGTCGCTCGAAGACGTTGTCAATACCATCGAAATCAAGCTGGACGATCCCGATCGCGCGGCGGAAGTAGCCAAGGCCGCCGAACCGATCGTCGGCAACGATCTTGCCCCAACCACTTGGATGGAACAGAACCGTCAATTGCGAAATGCCTTGAAGCTGGAACGTATGGTGACGGTGATCACCATTGGGCTGATTCAATTGGTTGCGGGACTGAACATCTTCATCACGCTCACCATGATGGTGATGGAAAAGACGCGCGACATCGCGGTGCTGATGTCGATGGGCGCGCGGCGCGAACAGATCCGGCGCATCTTCCTCCTGGAAGGCCTGTTAATCGGCGGAATCGGAACCGTGCTCGGGCTGGCGCTCGGCTACGTCATCTGCTTTGTTTGCGGCCATTACAAGCTCATTCGGTTGGATGAGGAAGTGTACGCGCTGAACTTCGTTCCGTTCGAACCGCTGTGGTACGACGGCATTTGGATCGCGGCGGCCGCCCTCGCAGTGAGT
>JAFDVT010000549.1 GCA_018268875.1 Acidobacteriota bacterium | reverse complement strand
CGTTCCATGCCGGGGCGCAAGGCGGCCCTCGTGTTCATGGAAGGTCTGCAGATCCGAATGATGTCGAACGCCAATGCCGGCCTCCTCTTCCAAGCCGCGCGATCGGCCACCGAAGCGGCTAGCCGAGCCTCCATCGTGATCTATCCCGTGGACCCGCGTGGTCCGCAACCGGTGATCTACGGCAATGCGGGCGCGCAAGCGCAGCTCGGCGATCAGGGTACCGGGCGCTACGATCTGGACGGCCTGGGCATCCGAATGCAGCAGGCTCGCGACGGGTTGACGTACCTCGCCGAGGAAACCGGAGGACTGGTGATTTATGACGACAACGACGTGGCGCACGCCATTTCCAGGGCTCTGCGGGCGCATAGCGGCCACTATCTGCTGAGCTTTCGCCGCAGTCCGGATTCCAAGCCCGGCGAACCTCTTCGCAAGCTCACCGTAAAGCTCAAGGACGCGCCGTCCGGACTTCGCGTTCGCTACCGTCGTTCGTACCTCGGCGAGGGCGACAGTACACCGCCTCCGCCTCTGTCCGTCGACCAGCCAGACCTCAGTCCCGGGCAAAAACTGCGCAAGACGCTGCTGTCCACCTTTGCGACAGACGACGGCATCGGTCTCCGGATCACGCCGCTGTTCCTGCTGGACCCCAAGACGAATCAGCCGTTGATTCGAGGACTGGTCCACATCGACGGCACGAAGTTCAAGATCGACGGTTCCACCGCGGCCTTGCAGTTCGCCGCGCGAATCGAGAACCCCGACGGCAAGATCGAAATGCACGAGAAGGCGTTCACGATGTCGCTCAAGGACGAAGCCGCGATCGCCAAAACCCGGCGCGACGGCATGGTGTACATTTTTGAGCATCCCATCGCCTCGCCCGGCGGTTACCACCTGCGCGTGGCCGTGCTCGACCCGCTCTCCGGGGCGACAGGCTGGACCGGACAGTTCCTCGACGTCCCGGACTACGGAGCGAAAAAGTACAATGTCGTAGGTTCGCTCAGCATGACGGCCGGCGACATCCGGCAAGCCTCTTCGCCCGAAGCCGCCGACCGTCGCGACCTCAGCAACGCCACCCGCGTCTTTCGCACCGACGAGCCGTTTTCCTTTGGATTGACCATCTACCGGGCCACCGGCGACCTCACCATGCAGGCCAGCATCCGCCCAAGCGGCGCTGGCGGCGGCAGTGAACCCGTGTGGACCGGCAAGCGCAACGCGATCCCGGTGGTACCCAAGCAGGAAGCGACGCCGGCCGGCGGAGTCCTGTCGTTCCAGGGCAAGCTTCCGCCCGGCGCCTACGTGTTCGAAGTGCGAATCTACCGCGGCAAGGACCTGCTTCGCCTGCAACAATTGGACTTCACGTTGGTTCGCGCGGTCGGCCTGCCTCAACAATGATGTCCTTCCGGTGCTGACTAGTCTGTCCGCAAAGCCGTCATAGGATCGGTGTACATGGCCCGGCGGCTAGCCATCCAGGTAGCGGCAAGCGCCACGGCCGTCAATACCAATCCAGTGCTTGCCAAAATGAGCGGGTCCAGCGGTTCAACGCCGAAAAGGAAACTGGCCATCCAACGCGAAAGCGCAGTGACACCCACCCACCCGATCGCCACGCCCACGGCGGCGGTGACGAGAGTTTCACTGCCGATCTGCCGCAGTGTGATCCAGGGTGTCGCACCCAGGGCCGAGCGGATGCCGAACTCGCGGGTTCGGCGTTCCACGGCGTGCGACACCACGCCATAGATTCCGGACGCCGCAAGCAACAATGCGATGACGCCGAAGAGCGTGGCGATGGTTGTGTTCATGCGCCGAGTCTGCAAATGACTGCTGACCACCTGCTCCATCGTTGCAACAGCGGATACGGGCTGATGCGGATCGATCCTTTCCACGATCCGCCGGATCGCGATCGCCTGGACCTGCGAGCCACGGGCCACCAGAATGTTGAAGCGGCCCATGTCCCGGCCCTGGCTTTCGATGGGCAACTGGTCATTCAACGCATAGATCTGCGGTTCCGATGGCTGCTCCGGCGTGTATTGCCGGACGTCCCGCACCACGCCCACGATCGTGAACCAGGTGTTGTCGAAGCGAATCCGCTGCCCCAGACCGTTGTCAGTCCACCAGCGGCGCGCCAGAGCCTCACTGACGATGGCGACGCGTTCGGATCCGGGGCCATCCGATTGCTGGAAATACCGGCCCGCAATCAAAGGTATTTCCATCGCGCGCATGTAATCCGAACTGACATTTGAGAAAAACGCGCTCGCAGTGGCGGAATCGGGCCGTCCTTCGATGGTGAAGTCCGTACCTTGCGCAATGATTCCCATCGGAAGAGAGGATATAGTGCCGGCATAGCGCACACCAGGTAACGCGTACACCTGCCGCAGAAGTTCTTCGCGGAAGGCCCGGATGCGGCTGGCATCCGGGTACCGCGCCTTCGCCAACGGAATGCGGACGGTCAGCGAACGGGCCGGGTCGAATCCGAGATCAACGTTGGATACCTTCTGAAAACTGGCCAGCAGCAAACCCGCGCTAGCGGTCAGGATTACCGCCAGCGCGATTTCTCCCGCCAAAAGACGCCTCGAAGCGCGGCTTCTTCCATGAGCATGGGCCGATGTGCGGACCGAAAGATCGCCTCGCGCGTGCCACAACGGGATGAGACTGACTAAAAGTCCGGTCACCATTGTCACCGCGCAAGCAAAAAGCAGAACTGGGAAACGGATGGCCACCTCGTCCACCCTCGGCATGTTAGCCGGCAACTGGGACTTTAGGACAGGTAGCGCCACATAGGCGGCAGCGACACCGGCCGCGCCTCCGATCACGCATAGAACCGCGCTTTCAGTGAGGAGTTGGCGCGCCAAGCGGCTCCAGGTAACGCCAAGCGCGCGGCGTACCGCGATTTCGCGTTCACGGCTCACGCCACGGGCGAGCAGTAGCGTCGCGATGTTCGCCGCCGCGATCAGGAGCACCGCCAATGCGGCGGCCATTGCCAGCGATAGAATCGGACGCATCCCATTGAGCGCCCGTCCTTCATTTAGCGGTTCGACGGTAACCCCCAGATCTTTCGTTTCCGCGAACTCCAGCCGGGCGGTGATTCCTTCCAGTTCGTCGCGAACGGCGGCCGCGGGGCTGCCGGCGCGGGTTCTTCCGATCACCGATAACGCTTTCGATTTCCTGTCGATCTCCGTGGCGTGCGATAGATTCAACGACAGCCACAGCACCGGACGGTACTGATCCGAACTCAGCGGCGGGAACTGAAAATCATCCGGCATGATCCCGGTGATCGTATACGTTTGCCCATTCACCTCCAGGCGCTTTCCGGTCGCGGCTGCTATGTCTCCGCCAAAGCGGGAGCGACACCATTCCGCGCTTAGCAAAGCCTGCGTCGGGCCAACCTCAGTGTCCGCTGTGGCGTCAAACGGGGTGCCCGCCGCCGGATGAACACCCAAGACGTCGAGGAGATTTGCCGCAATCCGATGAGCGACTACTTCTTCGGCTCCTTCCTTGCCCGTGACATTGACTTGGGAGATGTAGCGGTGGGCGGAAAAATCCGCGACAGTCGAAGACAAATCTTTCCAACTCTTTAGAATGGCCGGCGACACGCCTTGCGGGAAGCGGTTGCCGGTGAGTTGGCGAAACTCGATGTCGAAGAGGTCACCCGGGCCGGAATATTGCGCAGGAGCGAGCCACACTCCATACAGAACGCTATAAACGGCAGTGTTTGCCCCAATCCCCAGCGCGAGGGTCAGAACACACACAAGCGCGAATCCAGGCTTCTGGCAAAGGCTCCGGAACGCATACCGAACGTCCTGTGGCAGCAATCGCATACTGGAATGACGCCGTATCCAGCGATTCCGTTGAACCCCGGATTTTGCACATCAAGGCCGGATTAGGCATTTCGACACATTCACATCGCCTACCAGTACTACTTCTTTTACATTGGTCTACGAAGCAAACGAAGGCGGTACACCGCCTCCAGTGTAAGAAATCCAACAATAGTAATCGGAAAGCGTTGAAATGGCACATAAACCGATCAAGTACGTCGAGAAGGCAGTCGCGATCACCGCGAACGTGGCGTGGAATATTTACGACAAGCTGAATCAGATCAGCCCGAACCCCTCGTTCACCCCCAAGTGGTCCGACAAGCCGCTGCTGAAGAGCTGGGAAAAGGTGAAGCCGACGCTCGGCTGGCCCCGCGAGACCGACTCGCTCTGCCCCAAGTGCATCCCGGAAATCCGCCAGCAGATTCTGGACGGCAAGCTGCCTGTGGAAATCCTCCGCAACAGCAAGGTCGGCGAGATCAAGGCCCAGATCGTCGAAAAAGACGGCAAGATCATGATGGTGAAGGAATGCGCGATTCACGGCAAGTTTGAAGACGTGATGTCGATCGACCCGGCATTCTTCCGCCACCTCGAAGAATCCTTCCCCGGCCGCGACATCCGCGCCCACAACGACGAAAAGCTGCACGATCACGGTTCGTCCACCATCACCCACGGCCGCGGTTCGGTGTTGACCATCGACTTGACCAACCGCTGCAACATGATGTGCGACCCGTGCTTCATGGACGCCAACCAGGTCGGTTTCGTCCATGAGCTGAGCTGGTCCGACATTAAGACCTTGCTCGACAACGCCATTTCGATTAAGCCGCGCCGCCAGATGTCGGTGCAGTTCTCCGGTGGCGAACCCACCATGTCGCCGTTCTTCCTGGACGCCGTCCGGTACGCCCGCAAGGTCGGTTACCAGTCGGTGCAGGCCGCGACCAACGGTATCGAGTTCGCCAAGAGCAAGGAATTTGCCCGCCAGGCCGCGGAAGCCGGTCTTCGTTACGCCTACCTGCAGTTTGACGGTATCGGCAACGAAGCGAATTCGCACCGCGCCGTCGGCAACCTGTTCGACGTGAAGCTGCAGGCGATCGAGAACCTCCATTCCGCCGGTGTCGACATCGTTCCGGTGATCACGATCATCAACGGCGTCAACAACGAGCAGGTTGGTTCGGTCGTCAAGTTCGCGCTCGACAACCCCAAGAAAATCCCGTTCCTTTCGTTCCAGCCCGTGTCGTTTACCGGCCGCGACGAAGCGATCACCGACGAGCGCCGCAAGGCCCAGCGTTACACCCTCAGCCACCTGGCGCACGACGTCAAGAACCTGGTCGGCATCGGCGAACCCGCCCGCGACTGGTACCCGATTTCCACCATGGGCACGTTTTCGGACTTCGCGGATCTGGTCCACGGTCCGCAGGCCGAATGGGGACAGATCAACTGCGGTTGCCACCCCAACTGCGGCATCGGCATGGTCGTGATGTGCGACAAGGAAACGAAGGAAGCTGTACCGCTCACCGCGTTCCTGAATACGGATCAGTTGATCAAGGACGTCGCCCGGTTGAACGACGCGGCCCGCAGCCCGAAGATGTCGGCGATCGGCATCAGCCTGGCGCTGCTGCGTAACTACAACCCCTTCATGGCGCCCAAGCACTTCCGCCTGTCGGATCTGACCGCGAAGTTCGACAAGTTCGCCGGTATGTCGAAGAAGGCCCAGAAGGGCGGCTACGGCAAGGTGACCGCCGACCGTACCAAGGCCGACATCGACCAGCGCCGCAAGGACCGTTGGAACTTCCTGTTCATCGCGGGCATGTGGTTCCAGGATCTGTTCAACTACGACTTCCGCCGCACCGAGCAGTGCATCATTCCTTATGCGACGCAGGAAGGCGAAATCAGCTTCTGCGCCTACAACACCGGCGTGGGCTGGCGGAACATCGTCGAGAAGATGCACATGACGGCGACGCTCACCAAGTGGTACGACGAGCACGGCCGGCACGAAATCGTCGCTGGCGGCAAGAATGTCAAGTCGGTGACCGAGCGTTCCAACTATGTGGTCCTTCGCGAGGAAGACGTCAACAAGAAGCGTCAGACCAACCTCGACGAAGCGGGCATCGCGAAGACGGCGCGTGAAGAGAAGATTCGCGCCCGCGACGAGAAGATGAAGCAGCAGGAAAACGAACGTATGGCCAAGCTGTACCGCGAAGTCGTGCTCAAGGAGCAGGACAACGGGCTGGTGCAGATCGGCATCGCTCCCGCGGCTTCGAGCGGTCCGATCGAAATGCCTTCGTCCACTCCCGTCAGCAAGGACGCGGAGAAGGAAGTCGGCAGCTTCGGCGACTAATTTTCGTCGCAAAACAGGATTTCTTACACAACAACTCCAAAGCTTCAGTTCTGAACACCGCCCGAGGGAAACTTCGGGCGGTTTTTTCTTTGCTGTGCCAGACTACTTGTGTACTGTCGTGACCGGACGCAAAGTTTTCCTGTTCCTTGCCGGCGCAATCCTCCTCGGTGCGGCGTCTACGGCGCAACCGCTCGTCACAACTCTCCCACAACAACAGAAGGCGCCCAATGTGAGCGCGTATTACGGTTCCTACGTGATCGCAAAAGCAGACCAGCCGCCGGCCTTTCGAGACTTCCGGGAATTCGTCATCGACTCGATCGCGACGAACGTCGTGCGCGGCCGCGTGGTGCTTCGGGATGGGGCGGAATTGCGCTTCACCAGCGGGTCGTTGCACGCCGGAAGGCTACAGTTCACGACAGTGCGTTCGCCGCAGGGAGGAGTCAGCTACTCATTCCAAGGCGACATGTTGAGCTTTCCGCCGAATCCGGATTCCAAGATCCCGGTGCTGGAAGGGACGTTGAAGTTACACCGGCACGGCGCGGCGCGCGCGGCCGGCAAATTGCCGTTCGCGTTCCGTCCGATTGCGCAGTGAAACTCAACGGCTGGGCTGCTCT
>JAFDVT010000548.1 GCA_018268875.1 Acidobacteriota bacterium | reverse complement strand
TCGAGGTCCGAGACGCGGGTCGCGTCGACCAACAGGGCCTTGCCGTTGGCGCTCCAAATGACGTTTTCGAACGGCGCGGAGGTGAGCTTGCGGGCTTCGAAGGCGCCCGAAAGATCGAGAAGCAGCGTGGCGTCGGCGGTGGCGCAGGCGGCCCAGCGCATGGCGGAACCGGGCGCGGCGGAGATCTTGGAACAGGCAACGGCGAGGTCCACGGGGGCGCTCAAGCGGGAGGAAAGGCTGAGCCCTTCGATGCGGCGCAGTTCGCTACCACGGGATAGCAGCCCAAGTTGCGGGCCCTGAATCTGGGCGGCCAAAGGCAGGAGCAGCAAGGCGCCGAGGGGAAGTAAGGTTTGTGTTCTCGTCATTATTGATTACCTCGGAGCAGTGACCGTGACGCCGCTGCCGACACCGATGCGTACGCCGGGCGGAGTGGCGGACGTTGAGCTATTGCCGTTGCCGGAAACGGCGAGGCCGATCCCGACGGCGGCACCCGCGGCAGCGACGGCCGCAAGAATGCCGATGGTGGTGCCGGACACACCGGCGGCAGCGGCGACGTTGGTCTGCGTGATCTTGCCGGAAACCGGATTGCCGCCGACATTGCCGGAAACATCGATCTGGTACGTACCGGCGACGCTGTTGGGCTGTACGGTGACCGATGCCTGGCCCACATTGTCGGTGGTGACCGTGGCGAGTTGGGATCCGTCGACGAAGGTACCGCTGGCGCCGGTCTTCGGAAGGCTGAAGGTCAACAACACGCCTGCGACGGGCTTGTTGTTGCGATCCCGAACCTCCACAACCTGCTTGGTGGCGCGCCCCTTCTTAATATTGTTCTGAGCGTTGTCGCCACGAAGCACCACCAGCTGATATGGCGGCGTCTGCCCGTGCAGCAGGGCGGCTGCGCACAGGGCCACAAGTACATTCTTCATCGTTCCTCCAATTGGCCTATTCTCTTTCGCGCAAAACCTTGCAGATACAGCTCATCGGCGGATGAATCCGCAGGTTTTCCACAGGCAAAACCAACCTCCAATGGTACTAGGTTTACCAAGGTCCTAGCCAGGGACCTAGCCAGTTCGGGTACCCAATTTTGGGACCGGGCGTCTATTGGGACTTGCCGACCGGGTCCGTAACATACCACCAGGACAGTTTGAATGGCCGTTCTTACCCTCATACTTTTTGCTCACCTCGCGCAATCCGTGAGTCCGGAAGCGGTGCTGGTCGGCGCCGGCGACCTTTTGACGATTCGCGCGCTGCACGTGCCGGAAATGCCGGAACGGCCGGTGCGCGTGGACGACGCGGGCTTTGTCCAGTTAGCGATGATCGGGCGCGTGAAGGCCGCGGGACGTACGACGCAGGACCTGTCGCACGAGATCGCACAGAAGCTGGACGCCTTTGTTCGCGAGCCGCAGGTGACGGTGGAAGTCACCGAGGTGCGGAGCCGTCCGGTGTCGGTGTTCGGGTCGGTTCGCAAACCGGGCGTCTATCAGATGGATCGCCCGAAGTTGCGGCTTGTGGAACTGCTGCCGATGGCCGGCGGTCTTGAACCGGACGCCGGTTCGCGAGTGATTGTCGCGCGGGGACAAGGCGGCGCGGTGGAAACGATCGCGATGTCCAAGCTGATGAACGGCCAGAACACGGACCAGTATTGGGTGTACCCGAACGATTCGGTGACCGTACCTCGCGCCAAGTTGATTTATGTTCTGGGCGATGTGCGGCGGCCCGGCGGTTTCCCGCTGAAGGAAGACGAAACGATCACCGCGCTGCAGGCGCTGGCCTTGGCCGAAGGCGCGCAGCTGACGGCGGCGACGAAGAGTTCGCGAATTATTCGCAAGGGCGACGAGCCCAATGAACAGACGGTGAATCTGCGGTCGGTGCTGGAAGGCAAGACCAAAGACTTTGCGCTGCAGCCGAACGACATCCTGTTTGTGCCGTCCAGCGCGTCGAAGCGGACTTCCATCAAGATTGCCGAGGCGGCCATGCAGATGGCTGTCGGCGCGGTGATCTGGCGGAGATAGCAAAAGAAAGCCATGAGACCGATGATCAACAGCCCGTACCAGAGGCTTGTGCAATTCCAGCAGATGACGGAAGCGGAACCGCTGCCCCGGTTGAGTGGCGATGGCGGTGGCGACGAATTCGCATCGTTCGGAATGGTGGCGCAGGCGCTGCTTCGCCGGTGGAAAGGCATTGCGGCGTGCCTGGCCCTGGGGGTTGCGGCAGGCGCTGCGTACGCGTTTCTGCAGACTCCCGTCTATCGCGCAAACACGATTCTGGAACTGCAGATTCCCAACGAAGACTTTCTGAATCGCCGCGAGGTGGATCCGAATTCGGACGGTGGTCCGTTGCAGGCGGAGCCGTACTTGCAGACGCAGTTGAAGCTGATCGAATCCGACGGATTGCTGTGGAGCGCGGCGACACGATCGGGTCTGCTGGTGTTGCCGGAATATCGCGCCGCGTCGCGGGCGAAGGCTTTGGAGGCGATCCACGCGGCGTTGACGGTCAAGCTTGCGGGACAGACGCGCATCGTAGATATCGCGTTTGAGTCCAGCAGCGCATCGGCGGCGGCGGCGTTCGCCAATCAGGTGACGCAGGCATACCGCGAGATGGTGCAGGGCCGCCGTATGGCAGCGGCGCGCCAAACGGCGTTGTTTCTGGAATCGCAGATCGCGGATCGCAAGGTGAAGGCTGATGTTGCGCAGGAGAAATTGACGGCCTACGTGAAGCAGCATGGCATGCCTTCCATCGATCGTGAAAGCGCGGCGGAAGCGCGGCTTCGCGACCTGCAAGGCGCATTGGCACAGGCGGAGGCCGCTCGCGCGCATGACCAGTCGTTGTACGAAGAAGCGCGCAAAGTTTCGGCGGAGGCAGCCTCGGAAAGCAGCGATCATGAAGCGCTGCGAAACTACCGCGTACGTCTGATGGAGTTGCGCGCCAAGCGCGCGGAGGCTGCGCAGATCTATCAGCCGGGTCACTACAAAGTAAAGCAACTGGATGCCGAGATCGCCGAGGTGGACGCGGGTTTGCAGCGGGAACGCGCCAATCTGCAGAGCCGGCTCAGCGCGCGCTACCAGGCCTCGAACCGCAAGGAAGCGTTGCTGCGCGACGAAGTGTCGCGTCAGGTGTCGCGAGTGGCCGGGCAGGCGAGCTACGGTGTGACGTTCCAGTCGTTGAAAGCCGAACTGGAGCGTACGCAGACGGCCTATAGTGATGCGCTTCGGAAGTTCCAAGAAGCGAACTCGAGCGCCAGCGTCATTACCGACAACGTACAAATTCTAGATCCGGCGCAGAAGCCCGAGCGTCCGGTTCGTCCGAAACGGGCCGTGGCCGTAGCGCTGGGATTGTTCGGCGGACTGCTCTTTGGATGCCTGTTCGCGCTGACCCGCGAGTCACGAGACCGG
>JAFDVT010000547.1 GCA_018268875.1 Acidobacteriota bacterium | reverse complement strand
CTTGCCGCCGTACAGTCCACAGCTAAAGTAGTTCGCGAATCTGCTCCGCTACCAGGTCCGGAGCCTCCATCGGAATGAAATGCCCGTAGTCGACCTTCACATCGACACCCTTCGCCAAGCGCGACGCTAACGCTGGATCGGTTGCCGACGCGTTCATGTCCACCACTCCCGCAACCGCCTCGTACTTCGCGCGCATCACGACAACCGGTACCTGTATCGACGCCAACTCCTCCGGCGAAATCCGCGATTCCGGCTCGGTGCTAGCCTCATAAATCGACGCCTCGAACTCCGGCGCGCAGGCCAACGCGATGCCATTCAATGCGTGGTTGCAGTAGTCGCGAACCGCCGCGTCGTCCCATTTGTCGAACGGAGGCCGGTTCGCATACTTCTGATACATCTCCTCGCCGGAACCCCATACATTGCGGCGATTGCGCGCGAAATGGCTCTCCGTCCACTTGCCCGTGTACAGCGCATCGGGCCGGATCACCGGGTCGATCAGCAGCAGCGAGCGAAACATCGCGGGACGTAACACCGCCGCATACGCCGTCGAGTGTGCGCCCATCGAATGACCGACGCCCACCACATCACGCAATCCAAGAGCATCGCCTACCAACGCGATGTCGTGCCCAAAATCCTTCCACCGCGCAGGACCCGGCACCGGATTCCCGCTCCGTCCATGACCTCGCAGGTCGATCGCGATTGCGCGAACATCGGCAGGCAAACGGCGAATGATCGAGTCCCAGATACGGGCGTGAAAGCTGGTGGCGTGAGCGAACACGACGCAAGGCCCCGCGCCTTCCCACTCCCACACGCATAAATGTTCAACGAAGCTAGATTTCGGTTCCCGCACGCTGGCGGATCTCCATGCAGCCGATGCCAGTGGGTAACAATTTGCCGGGATTCAACCGGCACGACGGGTCGAATAGGTTCTTGAACCCGGCGATCAGTTCCAGGGTTTCGGCCGGAAACTGGTCGCGCATCAGCTCCATTTTTTCCATACCGACGCCGTGTTCGCCGGTAATCGAACCGCCCACCGACACGCAATACCGCAGGATGTCTTCGCCGGCATGCTGCGCCTTTTCGAGGTCGCCCGGCTTGCGCGCGTCGAACAGAATGATCGGGTGCATGTTGCCGTCGCCCGCGTGAAAGATGTTCGAAATCTCCAGCCCGTACTTCCGGCTTACCTCGTGGATAAACGCCAGCGTCGGCGCGATCTTCGTACGAGGCACAACGCCGTCCTGCACGTAATAAAACGGACTCACGCGGCCCACCGCGCCGAACGCGTTCTTGCGGCCTTTCCACAACAAATCGCGCTCTTCGGCATTCCGGGCGACCCGAAATTCGCGAGCGTTCGCCGCGATGCAGGACGCCTTGATCTGCTCGGCCTGCTCTTCCACCACTTCCTTCAAACCTTCGAGTTCGATCAGCAGGACAGCGGCGGCATCGAGCGGATAACCGGCGTGCGTCGCCTCCTCGACCATACGAAGCATCACGCCATCCAACATCTCAACCGCTGCCGGCGTGATCGCGCGAGCCGTGATCTCGGCGACCGTGTTGCCCGCATCGGCGGGCGTGTCGTAGATGGCAAGCAGCGTTTTAACGGCTTCCGGCGCGCGCATCAAACGCACGATCACCTTGGTCACCAGCACCATCGTGCCTTCGGAACCCGTCAGCAGACCTCGCAGGTCGTAACCAATGGGATCGGCTTCCTTGCCGCCGACCTGAATCACCGTACCGTCAATCAGGACGGCCTCGAAACCCAAAATATGATTGGTCGTAACGCCATAGGCCAGTGTGTGCGGACCTCCGGCGTTTTCGCTGACGTTGCCGCCAATGGTGCAGGCGCGTTGCGACGAAGGATCCGGCGCAAAGAAGTACCCGTCGCGCTGCACCGCAAGCGTGATGTCCAAATTGACAACGCCCGGCTGCAGCACCGCGAACTCGTTATCCAAGTCGATTTCGAGGATCTTGTTCATCTTCGAAAACGCGATCATGAGTCCGCCGGCGCGAGGGATCACGCCACCGCTCAAGCCCGTGCCGGCGCCGCGGCCGACCAGGGGAAGTCCAAATTCGGCGGCAAGCTTGACCAGCGCGACCACGTCTTCGGTGGACCTGGGAAACGCCACGACATCGGGCCGATGTTTGTCGACGCCGCCGTCGTATTCATACAGCTTCAAATCCGTCGCGGAAGTGAGATACCCGCGCTTGCCGGTGATGGCTTCGATGCGCGACAGGATCTGCGCCGTAATCATTGCGACAGCACCAGCTTTTCCAGTTCCGGAAAGCTGTCGATGATGCCGATGTATTTCTTCAGCACCTTGCCGTCCTTGCTGATCACGTAGGTTTCGGGGAACATGAACGTCCCGTAGTCGGAGGCGACGTCGGCTTCCTGGTCGCGCATGGTCTGGAACGCCGGATGAGTGGCTTCGATAAACCGCTTGTACTGCTTTTCGCTCTTGTCAGCCGAGACGCCGACCACCACCACGCCTTTGTCCTTCACACGCGCCGAGAACTGGTTGAGCGCCGGGAATTCTTCAAGACAGGGCTGGCACCAGGTGGCCCAGAAGTTCAGCACCAGCACCTTGCCGCCAAAATCCTTTTGGGTGATCTTGTTGCCCTGGTCGGTGGTGATGGAAAATGACGGGGCGGAATCGCCGGGTTGGATCACACGGGCTTCCAAAGTCGGGTACACCACCGCAACCAACGCGGCGGCAAGCGCTCCCATGGCTAATTTAATCCACATGCTAGGCTACGGTTAGCGATCCTTTCGGCTCCGGTCGAGCATCTAACAAATACGACAGTCAGGCCAATGCAAATCACCCGTAAAGTCGAGTTTTCCGCGTCGCATCTGTGCTACCACCCGGAGTTCACCGAAGAGCAGAACCGCGCGATGTATGGCCCCGCGGCGAACCGCAATGGCCACGGCCATAACTATATTCTAGAGGTCACGCTGGACGGTGTGCCAGACCCCGTCACCGGCATGATCGTCGACCTCAAGCTCGTAAAGGACATTTTGAATCGCGAAGTGGTGGACATTATGGACCATCGCTTCCTGAACTACGAAGTGCCGCCCTTCGACAAGGTGATTCCCACGGTCGAAAACGTGTCGGTCGACATCTGGCGGCGCCTGGATCCGCACTTTCAGGGACCCGCGCGGTTGAAAAACGTGCGCCTGTACGAGACAGACGACCTCTACGTGGACTACGCGGGCGATTGAATGCAACTAACCCGCCGGTACCGCTTTTCGGCCAGCCATCGCCTCTATTCCGATTCGCTTAGCGAGGCGGAAAATCGCGCGACGTTCGGCAAATGCGCCAACCCTTTTGGACACGGCCATGATTACGCGCTCGACGTCAGCGTCCGCGGACCGCTGGAAGAACGGTCGGGCCGCATCGTCGACCTCGATCTGCTGGATTCGCTGGTGCGCCGCGAAATTGTGGACCCCATGGAACACAGCAACCTGAACGTGGACATCGCCGAATTTCAACAGCCCGGCGGACTGGTGCCGACCACCGAAAATCTGGCCGTGGTCATCCGCCGCCGGTTGTACGATTCCTGGCCGCGCTACTTCGGACAATCGGCCTTCTCGTCGGTCACCCTCGAAAAAGTCCGCATCGAAGAGACCCGGCGAAACATCTTTGAGATTACGGACACGCAATGAAAACCCGAGGATCGCAATCGGCGCTCGCTTCGCCCCCCTTAGAAATGTTGACCGACGCCTACTCGACCATGATTCGCGAAGTCGGCGAGGATCTGCGCCGTCCGGGCTTGGTCAAAACGCCGGAACGCGCCGCCAAAGCGATGCAATTTCTCACCAGCGGCTACGAAACCTCGCTCGAGGACATCGTAAACGGCGCATTGTTCGATGTCGAAACAGAAGGCATGGTAATTGTTCGCGACATCGAATTTTACAGCCTCTGCGAACATCATATGCTGCCGTTTTTCGGCAAGATGCATGTCGCCTACCTGCCCCAAAACAAAGTCATCGGGCTCAGCAAGATTCCGCGCATTGTGGATATGTTCGCGCGCCGTTTGCAGGTGCAGGAACAGTTGACTGAGCAGGTGGCCAAGGCCGTTCAGGAAATCATCGCCCCGCGTGGCGTAGGCGTCATCGCCGAAGCGCGGCATTTCTGCATGATGATGCGCGGCGTCGAAAAACAGCACTCGGGAACGATCACCAGTACGATGCTCGGGGACTTCAAGTCCAAGAAAACCACCCGCGACGAGTTCCTGTCGTTGGTGTCGCAGCGTACAAATCCGTTTTAAGATCGCGGCGTCCGCCCGCTGTCTTCGAACAACACCCCAAGTTGTTGTATACTTGAAGAAAAGCCGCCCGGCTTGAGTCTCGCGATTCGTGTGTCCGCATGCTGGATCGAGGGCTTTCGTAAGGATAAAGTATGTTTCTGTCGCTGCGAGAGTTGGAACTGAGAAAGATCCCTTTCGAGCTGCAAATCCCCCCGGGCAAACTTGAGTTTGCAGACGAGCTGAAACAGGTAACGCCGATCGTTGTAAAAGGCGAGGCGGAACTGGTCAGCGATGTCCTCGGTGAGATCCGGGTGTCGGGCAAGCTCCGGGTTACGATGGAAGCCCCGTGCGACCGTTGCGTGGAACCCGCGACGCTGCCGATCGAATCGGATTTCGATCTTACCTACCGGCCGGATGAGTCCGGCGCGCCGGCGGGTGAGGTCCACGTCAGCGAGGGCGAGAGCGAAATCGGATTTTATAGCGGCGACGGCTTGCAGCTCGACGACATACTGCTTGAACAGATTGTCCTCGCGCTGCCGATGCGAAAGGTTTGTTCGCCTGGCTGCAAAGGCATCTGTCCGTCCTGCGGGCAGAACCGGAATCTGACACCGTGCGCTTGCGACAACAAGCCACCGTTGGAAAGCCAGTGGACCGCCGCGCTGCATAGCCTCAAAAAATGAGGCTGGATCGAAATTTGAGTTGAAGTGAAGTAGAGAGAGACACCATGCCGAATCCCAAACGACGCCACTCCAAGCGCCGCACGTCCCAGCGCCGCTCGCACGATCATCTGAAGGCCAAGGGCCTTGCCGAATGCCCTTCCTGCCACGAGCGCGTGCTGCCGCACCGGGTTTGCCCCTTCTGCGGTAAGTACAAGAACCGCGAGATCATCGAGGTTGCGGAAGCTTAAACCGGCTCACTGTTTTTCGCCAATTGCCCGCCCTGGGGAACCCGCTTCCTTCCGGCGGGCAATTGTGTGTTTAATACTCACGACTGATTCATGATCACCATCGCCGTTGACGCCATGGGCGGCGACCACGCTCCCAAGGCTGAAGTTGAGGGCGCCTTTCAGGCGGCAAAAAACCACAACGTTCGCGTCATCCTGGTCGGACGCGAAGAGGATGTGCGTCGCGAACTCGACACGCATCACCACGGCTGGAAAGACCTTCCTTTAGAAATCCAACACGCCTCCGAAGTGGTCACGATGGAGGATTCCGCGGCCAAAGCGATGCGGCAGAAGCGCGATTCGTCCATCCGCGTCGCCACACGCCTGGTTCGCGACGGCGCGGCTCACGGCGTGGTCTCAGCAGGTAACACCGGCGCCTGCATGGCGACCGCAAAAACCGTCCAGGGCATGATTCCGGGCGTCGAACGTCCCGCCTTGGCCTCGGCCTTCCCGACGATCAAAGGCAAGCCGGTGGTGGTCGTTGATGTCGGCGCAAACGTCGATTCCTCGCCCGAAATGCTCGCCCAGTTCGCCGTCATGGGCGATGCCTATTCCCGCGTCACGTTCCACACCAAGAACCCGCGCGTGGGCATCCTGTCGATCGGCGAAGAGGATCACAAGGGCAACCAGCTTGTGCACGACGCACGGCCTTTGTTGAAAAAGCTCCCCATCAACTTCATCGGCAACGTCGAAGGCCGCGACCTGTACACGGGCGACGCCGACGTCATCGTTTGCGACGGCTTTGTGGGCAATGTCGCGCTCAAGGTGAGCGAAGGCTTGGTGGACGTCTTCAAGCACATGCTGAAGGAATCCCTCGAGGCGACGATTACGCGTAAAATCGGCTATGTGCTGTCGCGCAACGCCTACGCGGACTTCCGCAAGCGCGTGGATTACGCCGAATACGGCGGCGCGCCGCTGCTCGGTGTACGCGGTATTTCGATCATCTGCCACGGCAGATCGCCCGCCAAGGCAATCAAAAATGCGATCCGCATGGCCAAAGAATCCGCCGAAGGCGGCTTGAACCAGCGGATTGAAGACGAATTACGGAAGTAAACCCGCATCCGGCGGCATAATCAAGACATCGGATGAAAATGCGTTCCACGGTCCTCGTCTTTCTACTCGCCGCCGCAGCCGCAGCAACCGCGTTCGCCCAGGGTGACATTCCCCAACTCGAATGGAAGCTGGAACAGGCCGGACCGGGCTTGTTGAAGCTGTCGAGTTCCCTGCCCGAACCCTGGCACCTCTATTCGGCCACCTCGCCCGTTGGATTGAAGTTCACCGTTACGGTGGACGGCGGCGTAGACATCTACCAGCGTCCGCCAAAGGTCCAGTACGACCCGAACTTTCAGGCGGAAAGCGAAACCTACGAGAAAGACATCGTCTTTTATGTCGCGCCCAAAACCGCCTCGGCCGGCGACATCGCGTTAAAGCTGCGCTACCAGATTTGTACCGATAAACAGTGCGTCCCGCAGCGCAAGACAGCCTCTGGCGCGTTCGCACCGGGAACGCCGCAGGTCCCCGCCGGGTTCGCAACCACCAGCGCCAAGCCGGCAACACCAGCGGCAGCGGCAGCACCCACGACAACCACCAGCACACAGGATTCGCAAAGCCTCGGGGCATATCTGGCGACGGCCTTCGGCCTCGGCCTCGCGGCTTTATTCACGCCCTGCGTCTTCCCGATGATTCCGTTTGTGATGTCCGGCTTCCTGAACCGGGAAAGCGGTTCCAAAGCCGAAGGCATCGCACAAGCGGGCATCTTTTCGGCGGGCATCATCGTACTGTTTTGCGTCCTGGGCTTTGCCGTCACCGCCATCCTGGGACCATTCGGTGTTGTACAACTGGGCTCCAGCCCGTGGGTGAACGGCTTTATCGCGATCCTGTTCGGCGTCTTCGGCATGAGCCTGCTGGGCGCGTTCGAGATCACGCTGCCCGCCTGGCTGACGAGCGCGGCCGACGAAAAGTCGCGCCAGGGCGGAACCATCGGAACGCTCATGATGAGCCTCAGCTTCGCGTTAACAAGCTTTGCCTGCGTAGGTCCGTTTGTGGGAACGCTACTGGCGGGTTCGATCCAGTCGGCGGGTATCCGGCCGGTGCTCGGCATGGCGACCTTTGCCACCGGCCTCGCCGCGCCGTTCTTCTTTCTGGCGCTGTTTCCGCAGTACATCAAGCGGATGCCCAAGTCCGGCGGTTGGCTCGCCCGCGTCAAAGTGGTGATGGGCTTCCTGGTGCTGGCGGGAATGCTGAAGTACCTCAGCAACATCGACGCCGTGCTGCAGTGGAACATCCTGACCCGCGAACGGTTCCTCGCCGCCTGGGTCGTACTGTTCAGCCTCGCCGGGCTGTATTTGCTGGGCTTTCTGCGGCTCGAAGGCATCGGCCCGAATGACCACGTCGGCGTGGGACGCCTGCTCACCGGCGCGTTCTTCCTGATCTTCGGACTCCACCTGGTTCCCGGCATGTTCTGCGGCCGGCTTGGCGAACTGGACGCCTACATCCCGCCGCCAACCGGTTGCGCAGTTTCTTCCGGCGAAGCCACAGCAGCTAACAAATGGCTGAAGAACGACTACGCCACGGCGCTCGCCAAAGCAAAGGCCGAAAACAAGAACGTCCTTATCAACTTCACCGGCTACGCCTGTACCAACTGCCATTGGATGAAGCAGAACATGTTCCCCAAGGCGGAGGTGCAGGAAGCCATCGCCAACCTCGTGCTGGTGGAACTCTACACCGACGGCACCGACGCCGCCAGCGAAGAGAATCAGAAGATTCAGGACTCCAAGTTCCGAACCGTTGCGATACCCTACTATGCAATTGTCACGCCCGACGAGCGCGTAGTGGCGTCCTTTGCCGGACTCACCAAAGATACCGCCGAATTTGTGGCGTTTCTCAAACGAACATGATACGTCCGCTGTTTTCGTCCGTTCTGTCGTTGAGTTTGCTGGCTCAGATTCAACAAACGGCTCCGCCCGCCGCTTCCGCTCCCCCGAATCGTCTTTTCGTGCGTGGATATCCGGAATCGGAGCAGGCGTCGCAGATGGAACGCGAAAAGAAAGCGCGCGACATGGTGCAGGCCGAACGAATCCGAACCTATATGGAACGGATGTCCGGAGAGCCGCATCACGCCGGTTCGCCCGGGTCGAAGGCCGTAGCCGAATACGCCCAGGCCTTGTTCCGCGAATGGGGTCTGGACGCCCGCATCGAAACATTCGAAGCGCTGCTGCCCTACCCGACCACCCGGCAACTGGACCTCACCGGGCCCACGGCATACCGCGCGAAACTGCAGGAACCGGTGATCGCGGAAGATAAGGATTCGGGCGACAACAGCCAGCTTCCGACCTTCAACGCCTACTCCGCCTCGGGCGACGTCAGCGGCCAGGTCGTCTACGCCAACTACGGCAACCAGGAAGATTACGACACGCTCAAAAAAGCCGGCGTGGACGTCCGTGGCAAGATCGTGCTGGTTCGCTACGGCAACGGTTTTCGTGGCGTAAAGCCCAAGATCGCGGCGCAGAACGG
The DNA here is from genome assembly GCA_018268875.1 of Acidobacteriota bacterium. GTDB lineage: Bacteria > Acidobacteriota > Terriglobia > Bryobacterales > Bryobacteraceae > F-183. The sequence continues at coordinate 1,692 of JAFDVT010000547.1, read as the reverse complement.
CGCCATCGCCTGCCTGATTTATTCGGAGCCGAAGGACGACGGCTACTACCGCGGCGACGTGTATCCCAAGGGTCCGTTCCGGCCGTCGCAAGGCGTGCAGCGCGGCAGCATCATGGACATGGCCATTTACCCGGGCGACCCCCTGTCGCCAGGCTGGGCCTCCGAACGAGGCTCGAAACGGCTGTCCCGCGAGCAGGCAAAGACCATAGCGCGGATTCCCACGATCCCCATCTCCTACGGCGACGCGGTGCCGCTGATGCGCGCCATGGGCGGACCTGTGGCGCCGGAACCTTGGCGCGGCGCGATGGCCTTGACGTACCACTTGGGTCCCGGTCCCGCGACGGCACGCCTAAAGGTGGATTTTGACTGGACGTCGAAACCCGTACACGACGTCATCGCGGTGATTCCGGGAACGCAGTTCAAGGATCAGTGGGTGATCCTCGGCAACCATCACGACGCCTGGGTACACGGCGCGAACGACCCGCTGTCCGGCGCTTCCTCGCTGCTCGAGACCGGGCGAGTTCTGGCCCGCATGGTGAAGTCCGGATGGAAGCCCAAGCGCACCATCGTGCTGTGTTTGTGGGACGGCGAAGAGTTCGGCATGGTCGGTTCCACCGAATGGGTGGAGAAGCACAAAGCGGAGCTCGAACAGAAGGCCGTGGCCTACATCAACACCGATTCGAACAGCCGCGGTACGCTGGGCGTCGGCGGTTCGCCGGTGTTCGAACAGTTTGTGGGCAATGTCCTGCGTCATGTCAACGACCCTGGCACCGGCAAGCCTTTATATGAAACTCCGCAACGGCGGCCGAACGCCAACGGACTTCGCCTCGGCCCCTTGGGGTCCGGTTCCGACTACGTGTCGTTCCTGGATTACGCGGGCGTCCCCAGCCTGAACCTCGGCTTTGGCGGCGACGGCGGCGGACTCTATCATTCGGCCTACGACACGTTCACGGCCTATCAGAAGTTCGGCGACCCCGATTTTTCGTACTGCCGCACGCTGTCACAACTGACCACGACCATGACGCTCCGCCTGGCCGACGCACCGGTCCTGCCGCACGAATTCGGCGACCAGACCAAGGCAGTCCGCAGTTACGTCGAAGAGATCCAGAAGGACTTTCCGAACGCCGACCTGAAAGAGGTCAACCGGCAGTTGACGCGCCTGTCCACGGCCTCGCGAGCGTTCGACGATGAAATCCGCGCGGTACGCCGCAGGTCTCAGGCAATCTCGCCGGAGAAGCTAACCCGGCTCAACCAGGCGTTGATGAAAACCGAACGAGCTCTGCTGCTCTCGCAAGGCTTGCCGAGGCGTGAATGGTACAAGCACCAACTCTACGCGCCGGGTCTGTACACCGGTTACGGCGTGAAGACGCTCCCCGGGGTACGCGAAGCTTTGGAAGCCGGCCGCAACGACGAGGCCACCCAGCAGGCGGCGAACGTCGCCAAAGCGCTGCGCCATTGCGCTGCGCAAATCGAAGAGGCGGCAACATTACTTCGTGGCATCTAAATTTGGAAATGCCCTATTCCCTCTATCCCCAAGCCCCCTCCCATTGGTGTCAGACCGATCTGACACCAATGGGGAAGAAAGATCGAGATAGTGCGGGCTAATCGACTTCTGATCCACATCACCGGACATGAGCGGCCTGGCCTGATCCATTCGCTCATCATGACGCTGGCGCAGCATAACGCTCGCAT
>JAFDVT010000546.1 GCA_018268875.1 Acidobacteriota bacterium | reverse complement strand
CGTTGGATTGCGATTTGGATTCGCCGATGGCGAGCAGTTTTTCGGCGGCTTGCGGGTCGCTGTTGAACCGCTGCTGGAACTTCGCAAGCGACGCTTCGAGGATCTGCTTTTCCTTGGACGTCGGATGGCGGCCGAGCGTCAGCACGAACGCGCGGTCGAGCGGCGCGGCGTCCTTGATGACGCGTTCGGCAAGCTTGCGCGACGCTTCGAGGTACGTCTCGTCATTCATCAGGTTCAGCGCCTGCAAAGGCGTATTGGTGCGGTTCTCGCGAACCGTGCAAGTCTCGCGAGTAGGCGAATCGAAGTTCACCATGGTGGGCGGTGCGATGGTGCGGCGCCAGTACGTGTAGAGGCTGCGGCGGTAGAGTCCGTCGCCTTTGTCGATCTTGTATTCTTCGCCGGACGTGAGTTCCTGCCACAGGCCCTTGGGCTGATACGGCTTGACGCTCGGTCCGCCTTGTTTCTCGACCAGCAGACCCGAGACGGCAAGCGCCTGGTCGCGAATCATTTCCGCCGGCAGGCGGCCGCGAGGTCCGCGGGCAAGCAGGCGATTGTCGGGGTCGCGGTTGTCCGCCGGAACGTTCGACGACTGCTTGTAGGTCTCGCTCATCACGATGGTTTTGAGGATGCCTTTGACGTTCCAGCCGTTGTCCATGAACTCGACGGCGAGCCAGTCCAGGACGTCCTGCTGGACTGGGATCTCGCCTTGCGAGCCGAAGTCTTCCACCGTCTTGACGAGGCCGGTTCCGAACAGCATTTGCCAGAAGCGATTGACGGTGACGCGCGCGGTGAGCGGGTTGTCGCGGCTGGTCAACCACTGCGCAAGGCCCAGGCGGTTGCGCGGCCAGGCCGGGTTCCACGCGTGCAGCGACGCCGGTGTGGCGGGCGTCACCTTTTCGCCGTGATTGTCGTAAGCGCCGCGAACGAGCACGAACGCATCGCGCTGCGGACCTTCCTCCATCACCATCACCGTGGGAAGCTTGGCTTCGAACTTGTCCAGGTCTTCCTGCGCACTGCGGGCGGCGGTTTGAAAGGCGTCCAGTTCTTCGGGCAGATGTTGTTCTCGGAAGGCAAGGTCGAGCTTGGCCTGTTCCGCCGGCGTGCGATCTTTCTTCGCGGCGATGGCCGACAGCGATTCGTCCACAGCAATCGCCGAGACCTCGCGGGCGGACATCTCGCGCGACCAGATGCGCGGATTGCGAATTTCGCCTTTAAAATCGAGTCCTGCGCCTTGGCCGAGGCGTAGCGGCGCTTTGTGAACCATGGGCCAAAGGTTCGAATTGAACAGGACGTTCATTTCGACTTCCTTGCCGTCGATGTAAAGATGGACGCCTTCGGTGTACATGCCGCCGTCGTAGGTAACGGCGATGTGCTGCCATTCGCCCTGCTTCAGGTCCTGCTTGGATTCGACGCGCATGCCCAGGTCGGTCCAACGGAAATTGTAGTGGTAACGAAGCTTGCCGTTCATGACATAAAGGCCGTAACCGGTGCCTTCCATGTAATCTTCGGTTCGCGTCAGGATGGCGCCGTTGCGGGTCTCGGGCTTCACCCAGGCGGACATCGTGTACGGGTCGCGATGGTTGAATTTGGCCGTCGTTTCGCCGTAATTGACGACACGCTTGCCGTCGAACTTGGTGTCTTCAAACAGGTACGCGTCGAGTTCGAGTTTGTCGGTGGAAGTCCAACCGGTGGCGGGCTTGTGCCGGGCGATCTGCGCTTCCCATTTGCGCTGGGCCGCTTCGACGCGAGGCTGTACGTTCAGCCAGTTCTGCTTGGCGCGGTCGCGATCGGACTTCATCTGGCTCCAGATGTCCTGTTGCGAGGGCGTCGGCGCCTTGATGAACGGACGTTCGTTGCCGAAATTGTAGACAAAGCCTTTTTCCGGGACGTTGTTGAAGAACGCGAACAGCGAATAAAATTCCTTCTGCTTCAGCGGGTCGTACTTGTGATCGTGGCAGCGGGCGCAGCCAAACGTCAGGCCCAGGAACACGGTGGACGTCGTCTCCGCGCGGTCGGCGACGTATTCGGTGCGCCATTCCTCATCGACGATGCCGCCTTCGGCCGTTGTGCGATGGTTGCGATGGAAGGCCGACGCGATGCGTTGGCTCAACGTGGCGTTGGGCAGCATGTCGCCGGCAATCTGTTCGATGGTGAATTTGTCGAACGGCTGATTCTTGTCGAACGCTTCGATCACCCAGTCGCGGTAGCGGTACATGTCGCGAACGCCGTCCGATTGATAGCCGTTGGTGTCGGCGTAGCGCGCCGCTTCAAGCCAACGGATGGCCATGCGCTCGGCGTAACGCGGCGAAGCGAGCAGCCGGTCCACCACCTGTTCGTAGCTCACCTTGCCATCCACAAACTCAGCGACTTCCTCGGGCGTGGGCGGCAGGCCGGTCAGGTCGAAGCTGACGCGGCGGATGAGCGTTTCCTTCGATGCCTGCGGCGAAGGCTGCATGCCGAGCGTTTCCAGACGCGCGCGAACCAGCCGGTCGATGGTTTGATTCGATTGCCGCCGCGGCGCGATAAAGGACCAGTGCGATTGATATCGCGCGCCGTCCTCAATCCATTGTTTGAGGATCGCGATGCTCTTGGCGTCCAGTTTGGCGTGCCCGTTATAGGCGGGCGGCATGCGCAGGCCGGGGCTGTCGCTGACGATGCGCTTGTAGATCTCGCTTTCGTCCGGTTTCCCCGCGACGATGGGGAATTTCTTCGATTTCAGGGGCGATTTCGCGGCCGCTTCGTCGTCCAGGCGCATGGCGGTTTTGCGATTTCCGGCATCGGGCCCGTGGCATGGATAGCAACGGTCGGAAAGAATCGGCCTGACATCACGATTGAAATCTACGGCGGCAACTGCGGAGGCTAGGGCGGCCAACACCAACAGGGACATCTGGCCCTAGCATATCAATCCGCACCGCCATCTTATACTGAAGGCGAGAGAAGCGAGGACCCTGATCTTTGTCCGTTACGGTAGTGGGCATCGGCGAGGCATTATTCGACGTTTTTGAAGATGGATCGGAACGCCTGGGCGGCGCGCCGCTGAACTTTACGGTCCACGCGGCCCAACTGTTGCGGGACCGCGGGGAAAAATGCGCGATGGTGAGCCGCGTCGGCGACGACGCGCGTGGACAACAGGCCGTGCAGCAACTGGGCGCGCTTGGCGTGGACACTTCGTTCGTCCAGCGCGACTCCGAACATCCCACCGGTGTGGCGCATGTGTTCTCAAAGCCTCGCGACAACGGGGATGAGTTCGAAATCGTTCCCGATGCCGCGTGGGATTTTCTGGAACCGTCGGTGGCGCTCGATGCGCTGGCCGCGTCGTCCAAAGTGCTGTGCTTTGGCACTCTGGGCTGCCGCCGCGAACCGAACCGCGAAGCGATCGAGGACGTGGTGTCCCATGCGGCGAACGCCATCCGGCTGTTCGACGTCAACCTGCGGCAGGATTATTACGACATTTCGGTCCTACGGCGCGGCTGTGCGATGGCCACGGCGTTGAAGATCAATCAGCGCGAGCTGGGCGTGCTCGCGGACCTGTTGAAGCTGCGCGGCAGCCGCGACGGCGACTACATCCTCGCGCTGTTCGACCGTTTTCCGCTGGAACAGATCATGCTGACGCGAGGCGAGCAGGGCTGCGCGATTTACGCGGGAACCTCGCGTTTTGACGCCGCAAATCCGGTGTCGTTTCCGGAGTCGCCGGAGGGCAAAGACGCGGTGGGCGCGGGCGATGCGGCGGCGGCCGCGTTCGCCGTGGGCCTCTACACGGGCATGCCGCTGGCGGACATCGTGGAACTCGCCAATCGAGCCGGAGCCTGGGTGGCCTCGCGCAAAGGCGGGACGCCGGAACTGCCGGCCGAAATTCGCAAACTGGTTCCGGCGGCTGCGTGACGCGTTGGGTCCCCATGGCCGGCATCGCCGTGATGCTGGCGGTGTTCGCCACGTTGCTGACGCAGAGCGTCAAGATGCAATCGCAGACGGCCGATGAATCGATTCACCTTTTCGCCGGCTACCAGTACTGGAAGCATCGCGACTTTGGCGTGAACCCCGAACATCCTCCGCTTGCCAAGCTCGTGGCGGCCGCGCCGTTGCTGGGTTTGCCGTTGAAGGAACAGCCCTTGGCAACCGGCGACGTCAAGATG
>JAFDVT010000545.1 GCA_018268875.1 Acidobacteriota bacterium | reverse complement strand
CGTTTTCCTGATTCTGCTGTTGCTGCTGGTTGCCCTTCTGCTGACCTTTCATTTTGTTCAGCATGTTCGACATCGCATCCTTCAGCTTGTCCATCAGGCTCGAATTCTCGCCTTTTTGCTGGGCGCTCCGCTGCTGGCCTTCCTTGCTTTGGTCGTTTTTGCCATCGCCCGCCTCGGACTGCTGCTGACCCTGTTGATCCGGACTGTTCTTGCCCTTCTCGCCGTCCGACTTTTCCTCGCCTTCCGAACCCTGGGCCTTCATTTCCTGCTGATCGACCTTGCTTTGCATCTTGGCGTCGGACGCCGGGTCGCCTTGCGTTTCGGCGTTCTGATGCACCTGCGCGGCGTTTTCCGGATCCAATTCCTTCCGATCCTCGGCGTTCTTCTGGACGTTCAACTTCTGGATCTCGTCCTCGCCGTTCTGCCGCTGTTGCTGCTTGTTATACCGGTTGTCGCCGTCCTTCTTCGCCGCGACATCGGACCCCGCAAAGAAATTGTCGAACGCCATCGCCACCAGCGACGGCTTCAGGTCCAGGGACTGCGTCATGCCGTACCGGATGCCGAACATCGTGAGCGCTACCAATGCCAGTCCACCGCAGATGTAGGCGGTTTTCGGCATCACAAATGGCAACGCCGCGCGAAGGTCCACGGTTCGGGCAGCCTCTTCGGCCTGCCTCGCCTGCGCCGTGCGAACTCCATCGGCAACCGGCTCAGTCGTTACGGTTCCAAAGTGAAAAGCGGTGGATAACGCATCGTGCAGGTGCAGCGAATGATCGATGCGCTGCGCCACCTGATAGGCGCTGGGCATGGACTTCCACAGCCGCCACGCGCCGACGCCAAGCCCCACGGCGAACACGGCGGGAAGCCAGTACCAGTTCAGGATCTGCGTGCCGAATAACAGCAGGAGAATGGACATCGCGAACACCACCCCAAGCGCGGTAGTGAGATGGATCCATCCCAGTTGAGTAGCGATTCGCCGGCGTCCCCGGTCGAGCAGTTCTGAGATCGCGGTAGGAATACCTCAATTATATGCCAGCGGTTTCTGGGCGAAAATTAAGAGACAAATGCTTTCTTTGGTTGTTTCCCTTGCCTTGCTTGCCGCCGACCGGCCACTGGCAAAACCGGCTCGAACGCCGTCGTCATCGTCGAAAACGAAAATTTCAAAGCTCGACGAAAAGATCATGGACGCGCTCGCGTGCGCCTCAACCTCCAACGCCCAGGCCGTGGTCGGCGTACACGCCGTGCAACTGCGAACCGGCAAAGTTCTGCACGACCAACTAGGCGCGAATTCGTTTACGCCGGCCTCCAACACCAAGCTGTTTTCCACGGCGTTGGCTTTGACCCGCCTCGGCCCCGATCACACCTTTGAAACGCGCCTCGCCGCCGATGTCGAACCCGATGCCGAAGGCGTTCTGCGCGGCGATCTGTACTGGATTGGCGGTGGCGACCCCACGCTTGGCTCCCGCGCCTATTCGCGTTTTCGTGACGATGCCAAGCTCACCGCGGTTGTCGACGAGTTCGTCGCCGCCCTCGAAAAACGCGGCATCCGCCACATCACGGGCGACATCGTCGGCGACGACACCCGCTATCCTCGCGACCTCTATCCCGTTGGCTGGACCGTGGACGACGCCATCGCCGACTACGGCGCGCCGGTCAGCGCGTTGAGCATTCACGACAACGTGCAAGCCTTCAGCATATCGCCCTGGGCCCTGCGGTTCACGCCGGCGATCGAATACTTCACCGTGTTCAATCAGGTCCGCGTGGGGCAGGAACCGGAGATCCAGGTGGAGCGCGCCGCCACCGGTTCGCGGCAGTTGTTGCTCACCGGTCATTCGCCTGGCGACAAGGCCGTAACGGAACTTGTAGCCGTCGAGGACCCCGCGCACTTCGCCGCCGCGATCCTGCATGACGCATTGCTGCGCCGTGGCATTCGTGTCGATGGCCATCCTTCCACACGTAGCCGCCGCGCGGGCGATCCGTTGCCGGCCAAGCCCCCGGTTACGATCGCCACAAAAACCTCGCCGCCGCTGTTGGAGGTGCTCCGCGTCATCGACAAGATCAGCCAGAATCTGTTCGCCGAACTCGTTCTGCGCGAGGTCGCGCTGGTACGATCCGGCGAAGCCACTCGCCAGGCCGCCAATCGCGAGATGAGCCAGTTTCTTTGGCAGGCCGGCGTCAACCCGGAATGCTGCTATTTCCAGGATGGCTCCGGGCTGTCCCGCCAAACGCTGGTGACCCCGCGCGCCATCGCCAGAGTGTTGGCGTTCATGAACCGTTCCGAACAGCATCGCGAGGCTTGGCTGAGCCTGATGCCCATCGGTGGCGTCGACGGCTCGCTGACGCGCCGGTTCGAGTTCGACAAGGAGAACGGAAAGCGAATTCGCGCCAAAACCGGTTCGCTGTCGCACGTCGCCGCGCTGTCCGGCTACGCCACCAGCAAAACCCACGGCGACGTCGCGTTTTCCATCATCGTGAACCACTTCAATGGCTTCGCCGCCGAAGCTCGTGAGATCATTGATAAAATTGCTGTAGCGATCGCGGAGTAACACACCGAAATGCCAATCTTTGAATACCACTGCCAGGACTGCGGAACAGACTTCGAAAAACTAGTGCGCCGGGCGAGCGACGACGTACAATGCCCGTCCTGCAAGGACAAGCCGCACAAGCTCGAAACCCGCTATTCCACCTTTGCCGCGCGGGCCAACGGCGCTTCGCCGGAACCTCGCCCCAGCGGCGGCGGTGGCTGTCCCGCCGGCATGTGCGGAACTCCCGGACTCTGCGGACGCAACTGATCGAATTACAGAACCAACCAATAAATGCCTGATTCTAAACTGCAGGTCATCCCTCTCGGCGGTCTCGGCGACTTCGGGATGAACTCCATGGCGATCCGCTATGGCGACGACATCATCGTAATTGATGCGGGCATGATGTTCCCCGAAGCCGAATTGCTCGGCGTGGACATCGTTACACCGGACTTTACCTTCCTCGAAGACAACCGCGAACACGTTCGCGCGCTGGTCCTGACCCACGGCCACGAGGATCACATCGGCGCCGTGCCCTTCCTGTTGAGCCGCGTCAATGTGCCCGTCTACGGTACGCCGTTTACGCTGGCCCTTGCCGAGCGGCGCCTGGACGAACACTCCAAAAAGCTGAAGGATTACAAGCTTGTGGAAGTGCAGCCCGGCGGCAAGTTCGAAGCGGGACCCTTCAAAGTGGAATTCATCCACGTCACGCACTCGATCGTCAGTGCCTGTGCCATCGCCATCACCACTCCGCTCGGCGTCATCATCCATACCGGCGACTTCAAGGTCGACGGCAGCCCCACCGACAACCTCCCGTTCGACCTGCATGCGTTTGCCGAATACGGCAAGCGCGGCGTGCTTCTGCTGATGTCGGACTCGACCAACATCGACCGGCCCGGCTACACCGAAAGCGAGCGCGCCGTACAGCCTCGCCTGGAACAGATCTTCCGCACGGCGGAACGCCGCCTAGTTATTAGCTGTTTCAGTTCGTCGATCCACCGCTTACAGACGATTCTCGACCTCGCCAAGGAAAACGGGCGAAAAGTCGCGTTTCTGGGCCGCAGCCTGAACGACGTTACGGAAATCGCCCACGACCTCGGCTTCCTGCGCATCCCGGATTCGCTGCTGCTCCGTCCGCAGGACATCATGGGCAATCAGGCTTCGAAAACCTGTGTCATCGTTTCCGGCACCCAGGGCGAACCGATGTCCGCCATGTCGCGAGTCGCGGTGGACAGCCACAAGAATCTGTCGCTCGAAGCCGGCGATACCGTCGTGCTCAGCGCGCGCATGATCCCGGGTAACGAGAAGTCGATTTACCGCATGATCAACCACTGCGCCCGGCGTGGCGCGGAGATCATTCACGGCAGCATGAACCCGCCCGTCCACGTGTCGGGTCACGCCAGCGCCGAAGAATTGAAGCTGATCATCAACCTCGTCAAGCCGAAGTATTTCGTGCCTCTTCATGGCGAATACCGTCAGTTGAAAAAGCACGCCGCGCTGGCCGAAAGCCTCCGTCACGACCGTTTTGGCGGCAGCTTTATCCTCGAAACCGGCGACACGCTGGAGATCGATGAACAAGGCGCTCGCAAAGGCAACAAGGTTCCTGTCGGCCGCGTCTGCATCGACTCCGGTTCGGTGGACGAAGTGGTGGAAGACATCATCATTCGCGACCGCCGCCACTTGAGCGAGGACGGTTTCGTACTGCCCATTGTCGCCATCGACAAGCAGACCGGCATCATCGAAGGCCAACCGGAAATCGTCACCCGCGGCTTTATTTCGACGGACGAAAGCCCGTTGATCAAGGAAGCGGAACTCATCGTGGCGCGGACGCTCGAATCGTCCAACGCCGAAGAACGCAGCGATTGGGGCGTGATGCAGGAAAAGATCCGCGTCGACCTCAAGCGGTTCCTCACCAAGCAGACCTCGCGCCGGCCGCTCATTGTGCCGGTGATTTTGGAAGTATAGATGGAAGAGTTTAAGGACGCCGGCGGTTACGCGGGCACGGTAGAGCGGTCGTTCCGGCCGGAGACAGAAGAAGAACTACAGGCCATCGTTCACGAGGCCTACGAGAAGAACATCCCCATTACGGTCGCCGGTTCGTGGACCGGTGTGGCCGGTGGTTCCATCGGCCATGAAGGCTGGATGATCGGGCTCGAACGCTTCCGCAAATGCGAAATCAAGGACGGTTTCGCAAACGTGGGAGCGGGCGTCATCCTGCGGGACCTGCAAGCGGCCGCCAAGGCCAAGGGGCAGGTGTACGCGCCGGATCCAACGGAGAACACCGCTTCGCTCGG
>JAFDVT010000544.1 GCA_018268875.1 Acidobacteriota bacterium | reverse complement strand
TCGATACGACGGTGATGACGCCGGACCTCGCGTTCAACACCGCGGTCAGCTTCATCACCAACACCAATTGGCAAGCCTACAGCGGCGAAGCGACGATGAGTTACCTGGTCCAGATGGCCGCGCTCGCGGTCCAGAACTTTGCCTCAGCGGCCGCGGGCGTAGCGGTCGCGATCGCTGTATGCCGCGGGTTCGCGCGCCAGCAAACGGACACGATCGGCAACTTCTGGGTGGATCTTGTGCGCGCGGTGCTCTACCTTTTCCTGCCGCTTGCTTTCTTGGGCGCGCTCTTTCTCTGTTCGCAAGGCGTGATTCAGAATTTTTCGCCCTACGTTCGCGCCACAACCGTCGAAGGCAAGGCGCAGACCATTCCGCAGGGACCGGTTGCTTCCCAGGAAGCGATCAAGATGCTGGGCACCAATGGCGGAGGCTTCTTTAACGCCAATTCGTCGCACCCGTACGAGAATCCGACGCCGTTGACCAATTTCGCGCAGATGCTGATGATGTTCCTGATTCCAGCGGGCCTCACCTACACGTTCGGACGTATGGCCGGGGATCAGCGCCAGGGGTGGGCAATCTTTGCGGCCATGTCCGTGCTGTTTTTGGGGGCGTCTTCGTCGTCTACGCGGCGGAACAGTCGGGTAATCCGCGTCTGACGCAACTTGGCCTCGAGCCCGGCAACATGGAAGGCAAAGAGGTTCGATTCGGCATCGCCGCGACGTCGCTGTTCGCCACCATAACGACCGCCGCCAGTTGTGGCGCGGTGAACGGCATGCACGACAGCCTCACGCCGCTTGGAGGACTTGTCCCGCTCTTCAACATGCAAACCGGCGAGGTCATCTTTGGCGGCACCGGCGCCGGCTTGTACGGCATGCTGCTCTTCGCGATCCTCGCTGTCTTTATCGCGGGACTGATGGTGGGCCGCACGCCCGAATACCTGGGCAAGAAGATCGAAGGCAAGGAGGTCAAGATGGCGATGCTGGCGATGATCGCCACATCTGCCGCGATCCTGGTATTTTCCGCCGCAAGCAGCATCACAGCCACGGACACGTTGAACAACGCGGGTCCGCATGGGTTTGCCGAGATCCTGTACGCGTATTCGAGCGCGGCAGCCAACAACGGCAGCGCTTTCGCTGGCATTGGCGTAAACAATGTCTGGTTCAACCTCACGCTCGGCATTGCGATGTTGACCGGCCGGTTTCTGATCATCATTCCGATGCTCGCCGTCGCCGGAAGCCTTGCGTCCAAGAAAAAAGTGGCGGCGACAACGGGAACCTTCCCGACACATGGGCCGCTATTCGTGATGCTGCTGGTGGGCACCGTCGTCATCGTCGGCGCACTCACCTTCTTCCCTGCTCTGTCGTTGAGTCCGATCGCGGAACATTTCCTGCTGGTCGAAGGAAAGCTCTTCTAGTATGTCCACCTCAACTCTGTCGCAAACGCGACCGCTGCTCGATCGCGCAATCCTTCGCCGGGCCATCGCGGACTCCTTTCGGAAGTTGAATCCGGCAAAGATGTGGAAGAACCCGGTGATCTTCGTCGTCGAGGCCGGGGCTGCGCTCAGCACGATTTTGTTGATCCGCGACACCGCCAACATTGGCTTCGCGCTGCAGGTCACCCTGTGGCTTTGGTTCACCGTTCTGTTCGCCAACTTCGCCGAAGCGATCGCCGAGGCGCGAGGCAAGGCGCAGGCCGATACGCTGCGCAGAACTAAGTCGGACTCACAGGCGCATCGATCGCGACCCGATGGCACAACGGAAGATGTCGCCGCGTCGCAACTCCGCGCCGGAGACATCGTGATCTGCGACGCCGGCGACACCATTCCCGGCGACGGCGAGGTTATCGAAGGCATCGCGACGGTGGACGAGTCGGTGATCACGGGCGAAAGCGCACCTGTGATTCGCGAATCCGGTGGCGACCGATCGGCCGTCACTGGTGGCACGCGCGTCCTGTCCGACCGGATCCGCATCCGCATCACGTCGAACCCCGGCGAGACGTTCCTGGATCGCATGATTGCGCTCGTGGAAGGCGCGGAACGTCAGAAGACGCCCAACGAAATCGCGTTGAACATCCTCATCGCCGGGCTCACGCTGATCTTTCTGCTGGCCGTTGTCACCTTGCAGCCATTCGCGCAATACAGCGTAACGGCCGCCGGTTCCGGCTCCGCGCCAAGCGTCGCGGTATTGGTTTCGCTACTAGTCTGCCTGATTCCGACGACCATCGGCGGGCTGCTTTCTGCCATCGGCATCGCCGGCATGGATCGCGTGATGCAACACAACGTATTGGCGATGAGCGGCCGCGCCGTCGAGGCGGCGGGCGATGTCAACACGCTGCTTCTGGACAAGACCGGCACGATCACCATCGGCAATCGCCAGGCCGTGGAGTTTCTGCCCATCGACGGTGTCACCGCCGACGAATTGGCCGAAGCCGCGCAACTGTCCAGCCTCGCCGACGAGACGCCGGAAGGGCGCTCGGTGGTGGTGCTCGCGAAAGAACAATACGGCCTTCGTGGCCGCGAATTGGCG
>JAFDVT010000543.1 GCA_018268875.1 Acidobacteriota bacterium | reverse complement strand
ACCGTCCGCATCAGTTCGATTTCCGACCTGGTCGGCCAGTCGCTCGGCCATTTCCGCCTTTCCGCAACCGCCGCCACGGACCCGGCGAGGATCGTGCAGATCCGCCACAACCTGCGGCCCAACCTTGAAGCCGGAAAGGATCCCGAGGACCAGCGCGCCGCCTACTTCCGCACCGTGTCGGCCAAGCTTGCGCCGGTCCGCGACGAACTCCGCGAGGTTCGCAACGAGATCGACAAGCTGAACATCCCGTCGGCGTTGGTGCTTGGCGAACTCGCCGGCCAAACGCCGAGCGATTATGTTCGCCTGCGCGGCGGCTTCTCCGCCAAAGGCGACAAAGTCTACGCGGACGTTCCCGCTGTCTTAGGCGGACTGCCGCCGTCCCTGCCTCGCAACCGTCTGGGCCTCGCCAAATGGCTCGTCAGCCGCGACAATCCTCTCACCGCCCGCGTGGTGGTGAACCGCATGTGGGAACAGTTCTTCGGGCGGGGCATCGTCGAAACGTCGGAAGATTTCGGGTCGCAAGGCGAACGGCCGACGAATCCGGAACTGCTGGATTGGCTGGCCGTCGAGTTCATGGATAACGGATGGTCGCAAAAGCACATGCACAAGCTCATCGCGATGTCCGATGCTTACCAGCAGACCTCGCGTGTGACGCCGGAGCTCCTGCAGAACGACCCGTACAACCGCTCGATTTCGCGAGGTCCGAGGTTCCGCATGGAAGCCGAAATGATTCGCGACACGGCGCTTGCGGCAAGCGGTTTGCTGTCGTCCAAAATCGGCGGACCGAGTGTGTTCCCGTATCAGCCTCCAGGCATTTGGGACGTCCCGTACAGCAGCGCCCAATGGGTGCAAAGCAAAGGGGAGGATGCTCACCGCCGCGGCGTCTATACGTTCCTGCGCCGCACGTCGGCCTACCCGTCGATGATCAACTTCGACGCGACCAGCCGCGAGATTTGTACGGTTCGCCGGGTGCGTACCAACACGCCGCTCCAGGCGTTGACGACGTTGAACGATCCGGCGTTTTTCGAGACGGCGATGGCCCTGGGACGGCGGCTCGAAAAGGAAGCGCAATCGGATAGCGAGCGTGTTTCGCTGGCGTTCCAACTGGTCGCGGCGCGGCAACCCAAGCCCTCCGAGGCAGACCGTCTGTTGAGCTGGCGGCAGGGCGAGGTGAAGTACTTCGAAGCCCATCCGGAAGAGGCGGCGAAGCTCGGCGGCAACCCGCAGGCGGCGTCCTGGACGATGCTCGCCAACGTGATGTTGAACCTGGACGAAGCATTGACGAAGGAGTAAATACCCATGATTCACGACATCACCAGACGGCACTTCTTCGGCAGCTTTGGACTGGGCGCGTTGGGTCTTGCGTCGATGGGTTCCCAGAACCTGTTCGGCGGGCTGCACCACCCGGCAAAAGCCAAGCGCGTGATCTTCATGTTTATGGCGGGCGCGCCGTCGCAACTGGACATGTTCGACTACAAGCCGAAGCTGAACCAGTACGACGGCCAACCGTGTCCGGAAGAGCTCATCAAGGGCGAACGGTTCGCGTTCATCAAGGGCGTGCCCAAGCTGTTGGGGTCGCCGCACACGTTCGCCAAACAGGGTCCGGCGGGCGCCGAGTTGTCGAACCTGCTGCCGAACCTCGCCAAGATCACCGGCGACATCACGATCGTCAAGAGCATGCACACGACGCAGTTCAACCATGCGCCGGCGCAGATTTTCATGAACACCGGACATCAGATTCCGGGGCGGCCGTCGATGGGCGCGTGGCTGTCCTACGGCATCGGGTCGGAAAACAAAGATCTGCCAGGGTTCGTCGTGTTGTTGTCGGGACGCAACGCCCCGGACGGCGGCAAAAGTTGCTGGGGTTCGGGGTTCCTGCCTTCGGTCCATCAAGGGGTGGAGTTCCGCCGCGCGGGCGATCCGGTGCTGTTCCTGTCGAACCCGGACGGCATGGCGCGGGAGACGCGGCGGCGGTCTTTGGACGTGCTGAAGGACCTGAACAACCAGCATCAACTGGACACCGGCGATCCGGAAATCGCGTCGCGCATTGCGGCCTACGAGTTGGCGTACAAGATGCAGTCGAGCGTCCCGGAACTGGCCGACATTGCGTCGGAACCGGCGCACATTCGCGAAATGTACGGCGCGGAACCGGGCAAGAATTCGTTCGCCAACAACTGTCTGATGGCCCGCCGCCTGATTGAGCGCGGCGCCCGCATGATCCAGATGTACCACCGCGGTTGGGACACGCACGGAGCGTCGAATGATGAGGACATCGTGAACCGCCTCACCGGGTTATGCCGCGAGACGGACCGCGCCTCGGCTGCGCTGGTGCAGGACCTGAAGCAGCGAGGATTGCTGGAAGACACGATCGTCCTGTGGGGCGGGGAATTCGGCCGTACGCCGATGAATGAGGCGCGCAGCGGGTCCAAGTTCCTGGGTCGTGACCACCATGCGAGGGCGTTCACGATGTGGCTGGCGGGCGGCGGCTTCAAGCCGGGCGTCACAGTAGGCAAGACCGACGAGATCGGTTACAACATCGTGGAAGACCCGATTTCCGTACACGACCTCCACGCCACGATGCTGTATCAGTTGGGGATCGATCACACGAAGCTGACGTTCAAGTTCCAGGGGCGCGACTTCCGCCTGACGGACGTCCACGGCGAGGTGGTTCGCAAGATT